>JAGQTE010000513.1 GCA_020439175.1 Acidimicrobiales bacterium
ACCCGCGTCCGTCGCCGGACGCCGCCGCCGTGGCGTGGCTGCAGTGGGACCACCCGCGCATGCCCTGGGACGGCACGGAGCTGTGGGCGGCCGCGCTGGCGTTCGGCGACGACGGACCGGTGCTCGAGCGGCCGCGTCTGGTCGCCGGCGGCCCCGACGAGTCGATCGCCCAACCGGAATGGGCGCCCACCGGGCACCTGCACCTCGTGTCGGACCGACCACACCCGGACGGGGATGACGGCCACGACGACGACGGATGGTGGTCGCTGTACCGGTGCGCCGAGCCGGGACTGCCGGCGGTGGGCCCAAACGGTGCGACGGCGATCGAGCCCGTGCTGGCCGTCGATCGCACCGAGCTGGCCCAACCGCAGTGGGTGTTCGGGCAGTCGTGGTACGCCTGGGCACCGGACGGGACGATCGTCGCCTGCGGGCGCCGCGACGGGCGCGACCGGCTCCTGGTCGGCGCGCCGACGCCGGTGGCTGTGCTCGACCGGTGCACCGCCGTCGACGGCCTCACCACCACGACGCGAGGCGTCGCCGCCGTCGCCGCGAGCTTCGACGCCGAGCCGGCCGTCATCGAGCTCGTCGACATCGCCGACGCGCTGGCGGCCGGGCGGGACCCGACCGTCGTGGTGCACCGGGCGCCTCGAGCGCTCGGCATCGACGCCTCGTGGTGGTCCGTGCCCCAGCACGTGGAGGTGTCCGGCCCCGGTGGGGTCGTGCGCGCCCTGGTGTATCCGCCGACCAATCCCGACGTGGCTGCGGCACAGAAGGCGCTGCCGCCCCTGCTGGTGCTCATCCACGGCGGCCCGACCTCGGCGGCGCGTCCGATGCTGGCGCTCGCCACGCAGTACTGGACGTCACGGGGCTTCTGCGTCGCCGACGTCAACTACCGCGGCTCCACCGGCTACGGGCGTCGCTTTCGCCGGGCACTCGACGGCGCCTGGGGCGTCGCCGACGTCGAGGACGTGTGTGCGGTGGCCGCGGACCTGGCGAGGCGCGGGATCGTCGACGCCGACCGCATGGCGATCCGCGGTGGCAGCGCCGGCGGCTTCACCGTGCTCGGTGCCCTGCTGTCGCCTGACGGTGCCTTCGGCGCCGCGGCGTGCCTGTACGCCGTCACCGACCTCGCCGGGCTCGTGGCCGACACGCACAAGTTCGAGGTGCACTACACCGACACCTTGGTGGGGCCGTGGCCGGAGGCCGCCGACGTGTATCGGGAGCGCTCCCCGGTGCACCACCTCGACCAGCTGGCCACGCCGGTCATCGTCTTCCAGGGGCTCGACGACGCCGTCGTGCCGCCGTCGCAGGCCGAGGCGCTCGTCGCTGCCCTCGACGAGGCGTCGGTGCCGCACGCCTACGTGGCGTTCGCCGGCGAGCAGCACGGGTTCCGCCAGGCGGCGACGATCGAGCGCGTGCTGCGGGACGAGTTGTACTTTTATCGCCGGGTGCTGGACATCGCCGACGGCAGCGCGACGGACGGCGACGCCGGCGCGGTGTCGGTACCCGACCTGGTGATCCACCACCTCGACGCCACGTCGGGGACCTGAGACGGGAAGTGCGCGGTGGACGACGATCTGATGCTGGTGGCTCGGTATCCCACCGAGGCGGAGGCGGTCGAGGCGGCGCGCTCGCTCGTCGAGCGCGGCGTCGGTGCCACCGTCGAGCGGATCCCCGAGCAGGTGACCGACTCGGACGCCTCGGGTCCGGACGACCAGCCGCCGCCGCCCGCGCGCCCGACGTCGGCGGTCGACGATGCCGCGCCAGAGGTCCCGTGGCCGCTGCAGGACCTCGACGAGGTGCCAGGTGCCGGCGATTGGGCGGTGTGCGCCGTGTACGTCGATGCCCGCCGTGCCGCCGTGCTGTTGGGTTTCGACGAGCCGGACCAGATCGACGATCCCGAGGCCGAGCTCGACAAAGCACCGATCCCGTGGAAGTCCATCCTCATCATCTGGGCGATCGCCATGGTGGTGCTGCCGTTGGCCGCCTTCGCTGCGTCCTACTACCTGTCAGGCGGGACCTGAGCCAGTCGCATATGGCCGGTGCGCCGACGGTTGGCGACGGTCGGGCCGCACCCGTCAGGATGGTCGGCCTATGGCGCGCATCCTGGTCACCGAGCAGATCGCCGACGCAGGCCTGGACCGGCTCCGGGCTGCCGGCCACGACGTCGACGTGCAGCTGGCACCGACGCCGGACGAGCTGGTCGAGCTCGTCCGCGGCGCCCACGCGCTGATCATCCGCTCGGCCACCACGGTCACCGCTGAGGTCCTCGGCGCCGCCGACGATCTGGTGGTCGTGGGCCGGGCGGGCATCGGGCTCGACAACGTCGACGTCGAAGCGGCGACGGCGCGCGGCGTCATGGTGGTGAACGCGCCGCAGTCGAACATCCTGTCGGCGGCCGAGCACACGCTGGCGATGCTGCTGGCGCAGGCGCGCAACATCCCGCAGGCCCACAGCGCGCTCAAGGCCGGGCGCTGGGAGCGCAGCCGCTGGACGGGCGTCGAGCTGTCGGACAAGACCCTCGGCGTCATCGGCCTCGGCCGCATCGGCAAGTTGGTGGCGCAACGGGCGTTGGCCTTCGGCATGCGCCTCGTCGCCTACGACCCGTTCGTCGGTGCGGACCGAGCCCGGCAGATGAGCGTGGAGCTGATGGACCTCGACCAGCTGCTCGCCGAGTCGGACTTCGTGACGATCCACGTGGCCAAGACCCCCGAGACCGTCGGTCTGATCGACGCCGAGCGCCTGCGCGCCGCCAAGCCGGGCATCCGCATCGTCAACGTGGCCCGCGGCGGGATCGTCGACGAGGCGGACCTGGCGGCAGCCATCGCCGAGGGCCATGTCGGCGGCGCCGCCCTCGACGTGTTCGACACGGAGCCCTGCACCGACTCCCCGCTGTTCGCCCTCGATGAGGTCGTGGTCACGCCGCACCTCGGCGCCTCGACGGTCGAGGCGCAGGACAAGGCGGGCGACACCATCGCCGAGATGGTGGGCCTGGCCCTCGCCGGCGAGTTCGTGCCCTACGCCGTCAACGTCGGCGCCGCCGAGGCCTCGGAGACGGTGCGCCCCTTCCTGCCGTTGGCCGAGCGGATCGGCGAGGTGTTCGCCTGCTACGCCGACGCCACCGAGACCGGCGAGATCAGCGTCGAGTACACGGGCGAGATCGCCGACTACGACACGCGCATCCTGACGCTGTCGCTGCTCAAGGGCTTCTTCGACCGGGTGTCGGACGATCCGGTGTCGTTCGTCAACGCCCCGCAGCTGGCCAAAGAGCGCGGGATCGAGGTGCGCGAGTCGTCGACGAGCACGTCGCACGACTTCGTCAACCTGATCACCGTGCGCGCCGGCAGCCGGGCCATCGCCGGGACGCTCACCGGGCTGCGCGGCGACCCGCGCATCGTCATGGTCGACGACCACAAGGTGGACGTCCCGCCGGCGCGCCACATGCTGATCGTGCGCAACGAGGACGTGCCCGGCGTCATCGGCGTGGTCGGGACCGTGCTCGGCGAGTCCGGCGTGAACATCGCCGACATGGACGTCGGGCAGACCGCCGACGGCACCGCGGCGCTCATGGTGCTGGCCACCAGCGTCCCGGCCGACGACGAGGTGCTCGACCGCCTGCGCGCCGCCGACTCGATCCGGTCGGTCCACGCCATCTCGCTGTCGGCCTGAGGTTGACGTTCGGGAGATCGGTCGCCATAGTGGGAAGCCGTATGTGCAACCTGCTGTCGACCTCGGAGCTCCTGCTTACGTAGGGCGAGCGCCCCCATACCGGTGCTCGCCGATCCTCCTGTGCCCACTGGGCCAGGAGGTTCTTTGGTTTTCGGGGCCGGGACGGGAGCGACCAGACCGGCGCAACGCACATCGAGAGAAAGGAACGGCCGATGGCCACCCAAGCTGCGAACGATCGAGTGGTGATCTTCGACACCACCCTGCGAGACGGGGAGCAGTCCCCGGGCATCTCGCTCGACCAGGGCGAGAAGGTCGAGATCGCCGAGCAGCTCGCGCGCCTCGGGGTCGACGTCATCGAAGCCGGCTTCCCGGTCGCCAGCCAGGGCGACTTCGAAGCCGTGCAGGCCATCGCCGCCGCCGTGGACGGCCCCACCATCTGCGGGCTGTCGCGCACGGCGCTGGCCGACATCGACCGGTGCTGGGAGGCGATCCAGGCGGCGCCGAGGACCCGCATCCACACCTTCATCGCCACCAGCGAGATCCACATGCGCGAGAAGCTGCGCATGACGCCCGAGCAGGTGCGTACGGAGGCGGCAGCCGCGGTGGCCCACGCCCGGCAGTACACCGACGACGTCGAGTTCTCCCCCGAGGACGCCTCCCGGTCGGACTTCGACTTCATGTGCGAGGTGCTCCAGGCCGCCGTCGACGCCGGCGCCACGACGCTGAACATCCCCGACACCGTCGGCTTCGCCATCCCCGCCGAGTTCGGCGAGCGCATCCGCCGCATCCGCGAGCGGGTCACGGGCGACTACGTGATCTCGGCGCACTGCCACAACGATCTGGGCCTCGCCGTCGCCAACTCGCTCGCCGCCGTCGAGGCCGGCGCCCGGCAGGTCGAGTGCACCGTCAACGGCATCGGCGAGCGCGCCGGCAACGCCGCCATGGAGGAGGTCGTCATGGCACTGCAGGTGCGCGGCGACTTCTACGGCGGGCCGTGGACGGCGATCAACACCGGAAAGATGGCACGTGCCAGCCCCATGGTCAGTAGCCTCACCGGATACCCGGTCCAGTACAACAAGGCCGTCGTCGGGCGCAACGCCTTCGCCCACGAGGCGGGCATCCACCAGCACGGCGTGCTGGCCAAGCGCGAGACCTACGAGATCATGGACCCCGCCGCCGTCGGGCAGGGCGAGTCGCAGATCGTGCTGGGCAAGCACTCGGGGCGCCACGCCTTCGCCGACACGCTGCGCAAGATGGGCTACGAGCTGCACGGCGACGCGCTGAACCAGGCGTTCACCCGCTTCAAGGAGCTGGCGGATCGCAAGGTCCAGCTGACCGAGGAGGACCTCGAGGCGCTGGTCGCCGAGGAGGTCGGCGACACGGTCCGCTACAAGTACACGTTGGTGTCGGTGTCGTGCCACGGCGGCACCAACGAGACGCCGACCACGACCGTGGTGCTGGACCAGGACGGCACCAAGCTCGAGGTGACCGCCACCGGTGACGGCATGGTCGAGGCGGCGTGCACGGCGATCAAGCAGGCGACGGGCATCGACGGTCGGCTCACCGACTACGCCGTCACGTCGGTGACCGGTGGGGTCGACGCCCTGGCCGACGTCGTGCTGCGCTTCGAGGTCGACGGCCACTCGATGCCGGGCCGGGGCCTGTCGACCGACGTGGTCGAGGCATCGGCACGGGCGTTCCTCAACGCCATCAACCGCATCGTGCGGGTGGCCGACCACGGCGGCCCGGCCGACCGGTCGAACCGTCCCGGCCACATCGACACGATCTGATGCTCGACACCGTCTGACGTCGGCTCCGTCTGCCACCAGACCTCCGACCCCGAACCTGGTGGTGTAGGCGGTGCGTTTGCGCACCCCCTACACCACCAGAACGGGGTTGGCGGGGTTCAGGCGTCGGGGTCGAACGGCGCCCAGGCGATCGGGCGCAGCGTGTCGAGGTCGCTGGCCCGGATGCCGCTGGGTGAGATGGTGAGCACCAGGTCGCCGACCACGACCGACCGCTGGATCGGCGAGGGGTACAGCGCGGGGTACGGCACCGGCTCGATGCTGGGCGCCACGCAGTCGGCGTCGGGCGGGCACTCGGACCACACCGTCGTCGTGGGCGCCGCCGTCGGGATCGGCTCCTCGAAGACGCACTCGGCGTCGAGCGGGCAGACCACGCCGGGCGTGCCCTCGGCGGGCTGGGCCACCTTGGCCAGCTCGGTGATGGCGTCGGGGGTGATCGTGTAGCCGATGGCGCCGACGAAGCCGGGGTCGTAGCTCTCGCAGGGCAGGCCTCGCACGTCGTCCGGCACGATGCAGCCGCCGCCGTAGGACTGGGCCGGCACCATGGCGAGCGACGTCGGATCCCACCACAAGAAGGCGTGGTAGTCGGACTCGACGAGGCTGTCGCCGTACGGCAACGTCACCTTCTGCAGCTCCTTCGGCTCCGCCGGATCCGACACGTCGTACAGCGCCACCTGGGTGCCGATCGTGCGTCCGCGCTCGGTGGCGTCCTGCCCGATGCCGAGCAGCCGCCCGTCGCCGACGGGGTGCAGGTAGGCCGAGTAGCCGAGCACCTTGAGCTCGCCGACGACCTCTGGCGACGTCGGGTCGGAGAGGTCGATCGTGTAGAGCGGGTCGGTCTGGCGGAAGGTGACGACGTAGCCGACGTCGTCGATGAAGCGCACGGCACGGATCTGCTCGCCCTTGCCCAGGCCACCGACCTGACCGATCTGCGCCAGCGCGCCGTCCTGCTCGCGCAGCACGGTCACGTAGGACTCCGACCGGTCGACCCCGCTGCGAGGGTCGATGTCGTCGTAGGTCGAGGCGACGCGCAGGTCGCCGTCGTGCTCCGACAGCGCGAAGTCGTGCAGCAGCTGGCCGAGCACCTCGCCGGACGCCTCGTAGACGGCAGGCCCGTCGGCGGGGATGGCGAAGCGGTGGATGGCGGTGCGGACCTCGTCCTCCTCGATGGGGTCGGCGACGCTGGTCGTGGTGCCACCTCCCTCGTCGTCGTCGCCCTCGTCGACGGTCGTGCCGGGCTGGTCGGGCTCGGTGGTCGACGGGCTCGTCGTCGGCTCGGTGTCCTCCTCGGGGACCGGGACGCCGTCCTCGTCCACCGGCTCGTCGGGCCAACGGGTCGTCGACACGTACAGGTGCTCGGACGAGGCGTACACCTGGTCGCCGGCGGCGAGCACCCCGACGGCGTTGGCCGGATCGATGTCGCCGTCGAGCGGCACCGTGAACACGGTGACGGTGCCGAAGCCGGAGAACTGCTTGGGACGGCTGACCTTGGCGCAGTCGAGCAGGGGCTGCGCATCGGTCCGCTTGGCGTCGTCGGCGTCGACCACGTACGACGGCAGCCAGTCCTCGAGCTGGCTCTCCTCGATGAGTTTGCGGTTGGCGTCGAGCGCCGTCTGCTCGGCGCGCGGCGAGCCGGGACGCGACGGCGTGACGAAGTCGAACACCGGGGGTGGGCTCTCGAGCACGACGCGCGCTGTCGTGCCGACCATCCGGGCGTTGAGCACCTGCCCGTCGACGACGGTCGTGGCGCCGGCCTGCATGTCGGTCGGGTCGCTGACGTCGATCTTGGTCAGCGTGGCGCCGCCGGTGTCGTAGCCGTAGGAGCTGCTGCGGCCGTCCGAGCTGTAGACGCCGCCGCCGTACACGTCGCCGAGGACCAGCAGGTCGTCACCGGCGAGCAGCAGGCTGGCGGCCGAGCCGCCGCCGAGCTCGAGATCGAGCACGCCGACCTGGTTCGGCGAGTCGCCGTCGACGGTGAAGGCGTACAGCGTGTTGCCCTGGAGGGAGAACAGCCGCCGGCCGTCGGTCTTGACGATGTCGGGCTCGTCGACCCCGACCTCTTGGACGTTGGTGCCCGAGAACGACTGACCGTCCTCGCCGCCCCCGGTGGTCGGCAGGCCTGCGCTGGCGTCGGACTCCGACGACATCGAGCGCTCAGCGTCCTCTGCGCCCGGCGCCGACGCCGTCACCGTCGTGGGCGGCGATGCACCGGCGTCGTCGATCGCCGTGCCCACCGACTCGAAGCGCATGGGTCCCATGTCGCCGTCGGTGGGTAGGCCGTAGGCTGTGACCCGACGCAACGCCTCCTCCTTGACGGCGCCGAGCAGCGCGTCGCAACCGTCGAAGGGTTCGAGCGCCGCCGCCAGGCGCAGGTCCGGATCGGCCGTCGGTGCGGCGTTCGGGTCACTCGACTCGTTGCTGCAGGCTCCGGCCACCATGGCCGTGCCGAGCGTGAGCGCGGCGATGGTTCGCCGCATCCGTGTGCGCATCGCACGTCCTCCCTGTGCGTCGTGGACGGGCGGCCGAGGCGGCCGCGCCCCCTCCCAGAGGCGTCCGGCAGCAACAGACGACCGGCGTGCCGCCGCGGTTCCCGATCGGCGTGAACTTTCTGCGACGCCGTTCGAACGCGCGGCCGTCGAGGTGCCAGACTGCCGAGCGAACGCGGGTCCGTGGGGGCGGGCTCGAGGGGCCGATCGTGCGGGGGAGTGACGACGTGGACAGCGAGGTGGTGCACCACGACCTCGAGCACCTACCGGCCGCCGCCGTCCACCTCTGCGACGGTGTGGTGGTCGCAGCGAACGTGGCGGCCGTCGAGCTGTTGCGTCCGGACGACCGGGGTGCCGCCACAACCGACGAGGAGAACGTCGTCGGGCGCCGGCTGGACTCGCTCCTCGTGCCGCTCGACGACGGCGTCGAGCTCGCCCGGCCCGCCGTCCCTCCGGCCCGGGCGCGAGGGCCGAGGCATTCCGTGGTCGAGGTGCGGGTCGGCATCGGCGAGGATCCACCGGCGACGCACCTCGCCCTGCTCCTCGATGTGACCGCCGAGGCGCGCGCGTCGAGCATCGTGTCGCTGCTGGGCGACTCGACGATCGTGCTCACGCCGTCGGGGAGCCTGCGGTGGCGTACGGGCCAGATGGCCGAGGCGCGCCAGCAGGCCGGCACCGCGCCCGGCGGGAACCCGCTCGAGCTCGTGCACCCCGAGGACCTGCCGTCGGTGCTCGACACCTTCGTCCGCGCCCTCGGCCGGCCGGGCACGCGCTTTCGCATCACGGCGCGCACCCAGCCGCTCGGCCGGGGCGACTCGTGGCAGTGGGACGAGATCATCGGCGTCGCCGGCCTCGACGCCGTCGGGGTCGATGGGCTCGTGGCCCAGATCAGCTCGGTGGCCCCTGCCGATCTGCCCGACGGGGTGAGCGCACGAGGCGACGAGTTCCAGTCGCTGACCGACGCCGCGCCGGTCGGGCTGATCTTCGGCGACTTCGTGGGCGACGCCATCTACATCAACCCGGCGGCGCGCCGGATGCTGCGC
The DNA here is from genome assembly GCA_020439175.1 of Acidimicrobiales bacterium. Taxonomy (GTDB): domain Bacteria; phylum Actinomycetota; class Acidimicrobiia; order Acidimicrobiales; family Acidimicrobilacustridaceae; genus JAGQTE01. The sequence goes on from JAGQTE010000513.1 coordinate 9,004, forward strand.
ATCGACCCGGACGCCGGGATGGCGGGCCGGGACTGGACGGAGCGGTTCGACGATGCCAGCCGCGCCGCCATGCGAGCGGCGGTCGACGCCGCCGTGTACGAGGGCGAGGTCCAGACCCACACCGTGCAGGTCATCCACCACGACGGCACGCAGTCGTTCCTGCGGGTCAACGTGACGCCGCGCATGACCGACGGTCACCAGGCGGTCGGCATCATCTCCACGCTCGACGACGTGACCTCGGAGGTCGAGGCTCGGGCCGAGGTCGAGCGCCTGCGCGAGATGCTCGACGCCTCGCCCGACTACGTCGCCGTGTTCCGGCCCGGTGAGGGCCCGCTGTACGCCAACCGGGCCATGCGCCGGCTGGTGGGCGACCCCGACACGTTGCGGTCCGAGGACCACGCCGCGCCGTTCGACCCGGACTCCGGGTTCGAGCGGCTCAACGACCGCCAGGGCCGCCTCCTCCAGTTGATCCCCGAGGAGCAGCGCGAACGCTGGCTCGACGGGGCGCGCGAGGTGCTCGCCACCGAGGACAGCTGGCAGGGCGAGTTCGAGTTCCAGCACCCGGACGGCACCCGGTTCCCCGTCTCGACGCTGGTCGTCGTGCGCCGCACCGACGACGGCGCGCTGGACTGGGTGGCGATGCTCGCCCGCGACATCTCCGAGCTCAAGGCCGCCGAGGACCGCCTCCGTCAGGCCGCCACGCACGACCACCTGACCGGGCTGCCGAACCGGCCGCTGTTCAACGACCGCTTGGCGCGGGCTGTGGCACGGCATCGGCGGACGCGTCAGGGCCTGGCGGTGCTGTTCTGCGATCTCGACGGCTTCAAGGAGATCAACGACACGTTCGGTCACGCCGTGGGCGACGAGCTGCTCGTGGTGGTGGCCGAGCGCCTGGCGGACATCGTGCGCGAGACCGATACGGCGGCGCGCGTCGGCGGCGACGAGTTCGTCGTCGTGGCCGAAGGCGTGACCGACACCGAGGTGCTCGCCACGATGGCCGAGCGCATCATCGACGCCGTGTCGCAGCGCGTGATGATGCCCGACGGCACCCAGCTACGGGTCGGCATCTCGGTCGGCATCGGGGTGGCGCTGCCGCGCAACGGCGAGGTCGAGGCCGACGCGCTGCTGAGTCTGGCCGACTCGGCCATGTACCGGGCCAAGGCGCGCGGCGGGAACCGCTACCGGATCATGCCGCTCGCCATCGGTTGATCTCCTCGGCGGCGTGCGGGGCCGGAGCCCGCAACGCCGGTCCGGTGGTCAACCGGCGTCGAGCGCCGGCTTCCAGTCGGGGCGGGCCGCCTCGTGCCGGGCGATGTGGTCCTCGTGCCGCATCGTGATGGCGATGTCGTCGAGCCCTTCGAGGAAGCGGTGCTGGGTCGACGCGTCGAGCGGGAAGGGTGCCTCGATCCCGGCGGCGGGCGCCGACACGACGAGCCGCTCGACGTCGACGGTGATCTCCAGGTCGGGGTCGGCCTCGACCGCCGCCAGCAGCTGGGCCCCGACCTCGGCCGACACCTGGACCGGCACCAGGCCGTTCTTGGTGCAGTTGTTGCGGAAGATGTCGGCGAACCGGGGTGAGATCACGGCGTCGAAGCCGTAGTCCATGATCGCCCACACGGCGTGCTCACGCGACGAGCCGGTGCCGAAGTTGGGGCCGGCGACGAGGATCGACGCGCCGGCGAAGCGCTCGTCGTTGAGGACGAAGTCCCGGTCGTCGCGCCACTCGGAGAACAGGCCGAGGCCGAAGCCGGTGCGCTCGACCTTCTTGAGCCAGTCGCTGGGGATGATCTGGTCGGTGTCGACGTCGGAGCGGTCGAGGGGGACCGCCGTGCCGCTGACCACGCGTACGGGTTGCATCTTGGGTGTCTCCTGGCTCAGTCGAGGTCGGACGGCCCGGCGAAGGTGCCGGCGATGGCGGTGGCGGCGGCCACCTCGGGCGAGACGAGGTGCGTGCGGCCGCCACGGCCTTGGCGCCCCTCGAAGTTGCGGTTGCTGGTGGAGGCCGATCGCTCGCCGGGGGTGAGCTTGTCGGGGTTCATGGCCAGGCACATCGAACAGCCCGGGTCGCGCCAGTCGAAGCCGGCGGCGGTGAAGATCCGGTCGAGGCCCTCCGCCTCGGCCTGGGCCTTGACCTGCCACGAGCCGGGGACGACCAGCGTCCGCATGCCGTCGGCGACGCGGCGCCCGTCGACGACGGCGGCGGCGGCCCGCAGGTCCTCGATGCGCGAGTTCGTGCAGCTGCCGATGAACACGGTGTCGACGGGCACGTCACGCATCGGCGTGCCGGCGGTGAGGCCCATGTACTCGAGCGCCCGCGCCGCCGACTCGCGCTGGGATGCCTCGGCGAAGCTGTCCGGGTCCGGCACGTTGCCGTGCAGCGGCACGACCTGCGACGGGTTGGTGCCCCACGACACGTGGGGCGACAGCGTGGCGGCATCGATCTCGACGGTCTTGTCGAACGTGGCGCCCTCGTCGGTGGGCAGCGTGCGCCAGTGCTCCAACGCCCGCTCCCACGCCGCCCCGGTCGGGGCGTGGCGCCGTCCTTCGAGATAGGCGAAGGTCGTGTCGTCCGGGGCGACCAGCCCGGCGCGCGCCCCGGCCTCGATCGACATGTTGCACACGGTCATCCGGCCCTCCATCGAGAGGTTCCAGATGGCCGAGCCGCGGTACTCGATGACGGAGCCGATGCCGCCGCCGGTGCCGATGCGCCCGATGATCGCCAGCACGATGTCCTTGGCGGTCACCCCGGCGGGCGTCTCGCCGTCGACGACGACGGCCATGGTGCCCGGCCGGGTCTGGGGCAGCGTCTGGGTGGCGAGCACATGCTCGACCTCGCTGGTGCCGATGCCGAACGCCAGCGCACCGAACGCGCCGTGCGTCGAGGTGTGGCTGTCGCCGCAGACGATGGTCATGCCCGGTTGCGTCAGGCCCTGCTCGGGACCGATCACGTGCACGATGCCCTGGTTGGGATCCCCCATCGGGTACTCGGTGATGCCGAACTCGGCGGTGTTGCGGCGCAGCACCTCGACCTGGGTGCGCGAGATCTCGTCGGCGATCGGCTTGTCGGTGTCGGTCGTCGGGACGTTGTGGTCCTCGGTGGCGACGGTGAGCTCGGGGTGGCGCACGCCGCGGCCGCTCATCCGCAGCCCGTCGAACGCCTGGGGGCTCGTCACCTCGTGGATGAGGTGCAGGTCGATGAAGAGCAGGTCGGGCTCCCCGTCGCCCTGGTGGACGACGTGCTCGTCCCAGATCTTCTCGGACAGCGTGCGCGGGGCCACGGTTCCTCCTCGGGGATGCGGGCGCCGAGTTGCATTGTCTCAATATATGAGATAGCAATCTCGACTTGTGGGAGCGAGTGTAAGCGGCGTCGGCGTCCTCGACAAGTCGGTCAGCGTGCTGCGCGCCGTCGCCGACGGTCCGGTGAACCTGAGCGAGCTGATGGAGCGCACCGGCCTGAGCCGGGCCACGGCGCACCGGCTGGCGGTGGCGCTCGAAGCCCATGGCCTGCTGCGGCGCCGTGGTGACGGCCGCTTCGCCCTCGGGCTCGGGCTGGTGGCGCTCGGGCGCGCCGCCGAGGCCGCCCTCCCCCTCGGTGAGCTCGCTCGCCCGGCGCTCGAGGCCCTGCGCGACCGCACCGGTGAGTCGGTGCAGCTCTACGTGCGTGAGGGCGACGCCCGCGTCTGCGTGGCGGCCCTCGAGTCGCCGCACGGGCTGCGCACGATCGTGCCCCTCGGTGCCGTGCTGCCGCTCGAGGTCGGCTCGGCGGGACGGGTGCTGCGCTCCGACGGCGACGGCACGGGCTGGGTGCACAGCGTGGGGGAGCGAGAAGCCGGCGTGGCGTCGGTGTCGGCACCGGTGCGCGACCCCGACGGCCGGGTCGTGGCCGCCGTCAGCGTCTCCGGTCCGATCGAGCGGACGAGCCGTCGGCCTGGAGCACGCTACGGCGGCGCCGTGGTCGACGCCGCCGCCGCCATCGCCGACGCCCTCGCCGGAGACGCCTGACGGAGGGCTCGTCGGTCGAGACGCGTGGAGCCGGCCGGCGAGGGGCCCGTCGTGCCGCCGCCTCCTGCCACGAGGTCCCGGAGCTCAGCTCGGGACACGCCGCGCACGTAGAGCTCGGGCTCGAAGCGCAGACGCTCGACCGGGACGGGATGGATCTCGTTCGCCCTCGTCGCCACGTTGTAGAGCCGCACCGGCATGCCCATCTCGTGGGCGTAGAGGATCTCGAACAGCACGCCGTTCGCGATCGTCGTGCCGAACACCCAGAGCTCATCACACAGCCGAAGGAGGTTGTTGTTCGCCTCGCGGACGAGATCCCGGTCGACGCGGTCACCCAAGAAGTAGCCGAAGGCC
>JAGQTE010000514.1 GCA_020439175.1 Acidimicrobiales bacterium
ACCAGTACTTCATCCACGCCAAGATGAACGAGCACTGGGGTCTGGGGAAGCTGGCCGGGACCATCCGGGCCGAGTCGATCGACGAGATGCGCGACGCCGATGCGCTCATCGACCGCATCCTCTTCCTGGGCGGCGTGCCCAACGTGCAGCGCCTCAACCCGGTGCGCGTCGGCGAGGACGTCGCCGAGCAGCTGACGATCGACGCCGAGCTCGAGGTCGACGCCATCGGTCGGTACAACCGGGCCATCGCCCTGACCGTCGAGCACGGTGACAACGGCACCCGAGCGATGCTGGAGGAGCGGCTCCAGGGCGAGGAGGCCCACCTCGACTGGATCGAGTCGCAGCTCGAGCTGATCCGCCAGGTCGGGCTCGAGAACTACCTCGCCAGCCAGATCGACGGCTGAACCCCGAGCCCCGAGCGGGGTCGCAGACGACCTCGCGCCGAAAGTCCGCGTCAACCTGCCACCGCCCGACACGGCTCGATCTAGCCTCGGGGGGTCATGGCGAGGGCAACGGCGGATCAGGTGGCAGTCGGGATGCGGGGCATCCGCAACGCGGACCCGACCTTCGACGACGAGCACTTCCTGGCTCAGGCGCGCAGGCTGTTCCTGCGCTATCACCGGGCGCAGGCCGAGGGGGACAGCACCGACATCCGGCCCTATCTCGACAAGGAGATCCGCCGGAACTTCGATGCCGGCGTGTCGGGCGGCGTCCGCATCGCACCCGTCAGCGGCGTGCGCTCGGCGCGGATCGTCGAGGCCGGCCTCGACGACGTGGTCGGCCAGTACATCGTCGTGCGTCTCGTGGCGCTCGACGACGAGGCCGTGCACGGGGTCATCGGGGAAGACTGGCGGTTCGAGCGCGCCGACGCCACCGCCCGGTGGATCAACCAGACGGCACGCACCGAGTGCCCGACCTGCGGCGGTCCACGGGTCCGTGGCACCGAGGTCTGCCAGTACTGCGGCGTGCCGTTGGCCTACGGCGGGTGGATCGTGCGTCGCGTGGTCACCAAGGACGCCAGCCCGACGACGACCCTGAGTCGGCAGGCGTCGCTCGCCATCATCGGCGGTGCCGCTGTCGTGGCGGTGCTGGCGGTGGTGGCGGTCTTCATGGTGCGTCCGACATCCGGCGGCGGCGGCGCCGACGACACCGGCACCGACACTGGTGCATCGGCGACGTCGGCGAGCCTGGTCACCCCGGTCGGCGACGCCGGTGTGCCCGGTACGGCGGAGCTCGTGCTCGGTGGACCCCTGTCCGGCGCTCGGTCGGCCGAAGCCCGGTCGATCGGCGGCGACACCGATTGCTCGAGCGTGGCGCGCTTCGCCGGGTTCTCCGCCACGGCGCTCCCCGGCAGCGGAGCGGCAGGTACCATCACGCTCGGTGTCGCCGTGCCCGACGGCAAGCAGGGCCCGGGGGTCTACGACAACGCCATCGAGCCGCTGGTCACGATCGCCTACCAGCGCACCGAGCCGGACGGCTCGACGGTCACCCAGTCGTGGGACGAGGCCAGCACGGGGCAGGCGACGCTCGAGATCGGGCTCGACGGCGCGATGGCGCTGGTGTTCAGCGGCTACAAGCCCGAGCAGTCGAGCGCCGACCCGCTGCTCAACGCCGAGCTGAACGGCAGCGTGCGGTTCACCTGTCGCGCCTGAGCTCGGCGCGCAGGGCGTCGGGCAGCGCCGCGTGCTCGAAGGCGAAGCCGGCGTCGTCGAGCACGGCCGGCAGGACCCGCTGGCTGGTGAACAGCAGCTCGGTGGCGAGCTCGCTGCCCAGCAGCAGGCTCGGCCCGAACTTGGGGACGGGCAGCACCGTGGGGCGGCCGAGGACGGCGCCGAGGTCCTTGGTGAAGGCGGCGTTGGTGACCGGTTGGGGCGCGGTCAGGTCGACCGGACCGGCGACGTCGGCCTCGAGGAGGAAGCGGATGGCCCGGACCTCATCGGTCAACGAGATCCACGACCACCACTGCGTGCCCGGACCGAGCCGTCCGCCGAGCCCGAAGCGGAACAGCGGCAGGACCTTGGCGAGCGCCCCACCGCCGGGCGCCAGCACGATGCCCGTGCGCAGGTGGGCGACGCGGATGCCGGCGGCGTCGGCGGGCGCCGTGGCCGCTTCCCAGGCGGTGACGACGTCGGCGAGGAAGCCGGTGCCCGCCGGCGACCGCTCGGTCAGCACCTCGTCCCCACGCTCGCCGTAGATGCCGATCGCCGAGCCGCTCAGCAGCACTGCGGGCGGGCGGTCGAGGTCGGCGAGCGTGCGGGCCAGCAGATCGGTGCCCTGCACGCGGCTGTCGAGGATGCGCCGTTTGACCTGGTCGTTCCACCGCCGGGCCCCGATCGGCTCGCCGGCGAGGTGCACGACGGCGTCGATCCCCTCGAGCGAGGCGGCGTCGATGGTGCCGGCGGCAGGATCCCACCGCACGGCGTCCTGGCCAGCGGCCGGCGCGCGCCGCACGAGGGTGGCCACACGATGGCCGTCGGCGCGCAGGGCGTCGACGAGGGCCGTTCCGATGAAGCCGGTCGCTCCGGTGACTGCGATGTCCACGGCACACCTCCAGCGACGTCCAACCGGCGACGCGCGCCGGGCATTCCGCGCCCGAGGTCAGAGCGCTTCGACGCTCGGCGCCTCCGGTAGCCACCGGCGGGTGTCGAGGACCGCCCGTGCGTGGCGCACGATCTCGGCGGCATCGAAGGCGTCGTGGTCGACCAGCAGCACCACGAGGTCTGCCGACGCCAGGACGTCGGGCGTGCACGTCGCCGGCTCGACGGTCGCCGGCAGCGACGCGGGGTCGACGTGCGGGTCGCAAGCCAGCACGCGCACGCCGGCACCGGCGAGGCCTTCGGCGATGGGGATCGACGGGGTCTCGCGGGCGTCGCCGGTGTTGCGCTTGTAGCTCATGCCCAGCAGGGCGACGGTGGCACCCGCCGCCGGGACGCCGTCGCGCTCGAGCCGGGCGAGCGCCCGATCCACGACGTAGCGCGGCATCTGCTCGTTGACCTCGTTCGCCAGCTCGACGAAGCGGAAGTCACGCCCGGTCGACCGCTTCACCTTCCACGACAGGTACGACGGGTCGATGGGCAGGCAGTGGCCGCCGACGCCCGGGCCCGGGCGGAACGGCATGAACCCGAAGGGCTTGGTGGCGGCGGCGTCGACCGCGGCCCAGACGTCGATGCCGAGCTCGTTGGCGAACACGGCCAGCTCGTTGACCAGCGCGATGTTGACGTGACGGAACGTGTTCTCGAGCAGCTTGGTCAGCTCGGCCGTGCCCGTGTCGGCGACGGGGACCGTCTCGTCGACGATGCGGTCGTAGAAGCCCTGCACGCGGTCGAGCGAGGCCGGCGTCACGCCGGACACGACCTTGGGCGTCTCGACCAGCCCGTGCGTCGGGTTGCCGGGGTCGATGCGCTCGGGGCTGTAGCCCAGGTCGAAGTCGACGCCGGCGACGAGGCCGCTCGCCTCCTCGAGGATCGGCGCCACCAATTCGGTCGTGGTGCCCGGGTAGGTCGTCGACTCCAGCACGACGCAGACGCCCGGCCGCATGTGGCTCGCCAACATGGCCGAGGCGGCCTCCACGGCACCGAGGTCGGGCACGCCGTCGGCGAGCGGCGTCGGCACGGAGATCACGGCGACGTCGAAGCCGGCGACGTCGGCCGGGTCTGTCGTCGGCAGGTAGCGCCCGGTCGCCAGCGCCGCCGCGAGCTCGTCGTCAGTGATGTCCTCGACGTGCGAGGTCCCCGCTGCGAGCCCGGCGATGCGCTGGGCGTCGAGATCGATGCCGGTCACCCGCATGCCGACGGCGACGGCGCGCATCGCCAAGGGGAGGCCGACGTAGCCCTGTCCGACGACGACGAGGTGCTCGGGTCCGGTCATGGGGGTGGGAGCGTAGTACCCGCGGGTACTACGCTCCGATGCCGGTGAGCACGCGAAAGCTGATCTTCTTGTCGCTGCTGTGCGGCATCGCCATCATCGGCGCCTTCACGGCACAGTTGCTCATGGCGCGCGGCTAGCCCGCCACAGAGCGTGTTCACGAACACGCGTTCCCTCGGGTGATCTCAGGCCTTTTCAGAATCGCTCATCCCTGCTACCTTGACCCGACGGCGGGCGGAGCAAGCCGTGAGTTGTCGTTGCCCTTTTGAGGTGGCACCCCTTGTTCCGCAAGTTCCTTCCCGTCATCGCTGCGCTGTTGCTGGTGCCCGTGGGCGCCGCCGCGCAGGAGGCCGATCCGCAGGCCGAGATCGACCAGACGCGCCAGCGGCGCGAGGAGCTCAACGCCGAGCTGGACGTGCTGCGGGCATCGGACGTCGACCTGCAGCGCGAGTCCGAGCGTCTCGAGGGTGTGGTCCGCCAGCACGAGGAGGCGGCGGCGACGGCACAGGCCAACCTGGCCGAGGTCGAAGCCTCGCTCGGGTCACTCGAAGCCGACGTGCGTGAGGCGCAGCGGCTGACGGAGCGTCGCAAGGCCCTGCTGCGTGAGCGGGCCATCGCCGCCTACGTCCGACCGAGCACCGAGAGCTTCTCGTCGGTGCTGACGGCCGAGGACTACGACGAGGCGCACCGCAAGACCACCCTGCTCGCCGAGGTCGCCGAGCACGACGCCGACGTCCTGCGCGCCAAGCAGGACGCCGAGGCGATGCTCCTCGACGCCAAGACCCGGTTCAAGGCCGCGGTCGACGAGGCCGCCCGCCTGCGCGCCGAGGCCGACGCCGAGCTGGCGTCGGCGACGGCGGCGCGCGACCGGCATGCCGAGGTGCAGCTGGCGCTCGAGACCCGCATCGGCGAGTTCCAGCGTGAAGCCGACCTGCTCAGCGCCCACGAGGGCCAGCTCGTGTCGCTGATCATGGCCAAGGCCACCCCGTCCACGACGGCAGAGGTCGCGCCGTCCACGACGGCGGCGGCGCCGTCCACGACCACCACGGCCGTGGTGAGCCCCGGTCCCGGGCAGCCGGCCACGACCGCGGCGCCGGCGACGACGCAACCGCCGCGCACGACGACCACGGTCGGTGGGAGCTACGGCCTCACCTGGCCGGCGGCCGGCCCGGTCACGTCGCCCTACGGCATGCGGTGGGGACGGATGCACCAGGGGATCGACATCGGTGCCGGGATGGGTGCGCCCATCTTGGCGGCGGGGACCGGCACGGTGATCTACGCCGGATGGATGGACGGCTACGGCAACGTCGTGCTCGTCGACCACGGCAACGGCATGGTCACGGTGTACGCCCATCAGAGCGCCATCGGCGTGGGCAACGGTGCGCGGGTGTCCAAGGGGCAGGTGATCGGCGCGGTCGGCTCCACCGGCAACTCCACGGGGCCGCACCTGCACTTCGAGACGAGGGTGAACGGGGTCGCGCTCGACCCCATGGCATATCTGTGACGGCGCCGCCCACCGGCGGAGGTGGGCGCCAGCTGCGACGACCGACGCGCCACGGTGGTTCCACCGGGGACGCGGGGGAGCGGGCGCGTGCCGGTGACCGGACGCTTCGGTCACCGGCACGGGGCTCGCCCGGCCGACGGTAGGATCGGCGTTCGACGTCTGTTCCGAGGAGGTGGTCCCCACGTCTGCCAACCCTGCTGCTGCGACCGGTGGCGACGACCACTACGACCTGGTCATCATCGGCGGGGGGCCGGCCGGCTACGGGGCTGCGCTCTACGGCGCCGCCGCCGGGCTGCATGTGGCGCTCATCGAGAAGGCCAAGGTCGGGGGGACCTGCCTGCACGTCGGGTGCATCCCGGCCAAAGAGCTGCTCGAGACGGCGGCGATGCGCCGTCACGTGGCGTCGGCCGCGGCGTTCGGCATCGACGCCACCATCAACGGCGTGTCCTGGTCGACGACGCTGGACCGCAAGCAGACGGTGATCGACCAGCTCTACAAGGGGCTGAGCGGCCTGCTCAAGGGCCGCAAGGTCACCGTGCTCGACGGGCACGGGACCATGGCGGCCGATCGCAGCGTGCGGGTGTCGGGCGGCGCGTCCGGCGACGTGACCGTCACCGGCGACGCCGTGGCGCTCGCGTCCGGATCGGTGCCGCGCACCATTCCGGGCTTCGAGGTGGACGGGCGGTTCGTCGTCACCTCCGACGAGCTGCTCTCGCTGCCCGAGCTGCCGGCGTCGGCCGCGGTCATCGGCGGCGGGGCCATCGGTTGCGAGTTCGCCTCGATGATGGCCGACCTCGGCGTCGAGGTGACCGTGCTCGAGGCGCTGCCCAAGATCCTGCCCGGTTGCGACGACGACATCACGTCCACGGTCGTGCGGGCCTTCAAGAAGCGCAAGATCACCGTGAAGACCGGCGTGGGCGTGACCGGGCACACGCCTGGAGCCTCGACGACCACCGTGGCGCTGGCCGACGGGTCGACGCTCGAGGTGGAGCTCGTCGTCGTGGCGGTCGGCCGAGCGCCCTACACCGACGGCCTGCTCGATGCCGGCACCGGCGTCACCGTCACCGAGCGCGGCCACATCGCCGTCGACGACCGGTGCCGCACCGGGGTCGCCGGGGTGTACGCCATCGGTGACGTCATCGCCACACCGGCGTTGGCCCACGTCGGGTTCGCCGAGGGGATCCTCGTGGTGCAGGACCTCCTGGGCGAAGACCCGGCACCGGTCGACTACGGACGCGTGCCGTGGTGCATCTACTGCCATCCCGAGGTGGCGTTCACCGGGCTGTCCGAGCAGGCCGCCGTCGAGGCGGGCTACGAGGTCGTGGTCTCCAAGCATCGCTACATCGGCAACGGGCGGGCGCTGATCCTCGGCGAGCCGGACGGCATGGTCAAGGTCATCGCCGCCAAGCGTCCCGACGGCACCGCCGGCCAGGTGCTCGGCGTGCACATGGTCGGGCCGTGGGTCACCGAGCAGCTCGGCCAGGCGTACCTGGCGGTCAACTGGGAGGCGACCGTCGACGACATCGCCCCCTTCGTGCAGCCCCACCCGACGCTGAGCGAGCTCTTCGGCGAGACGGTCATGGCCCTCACCGGACGCGGCCTGCACGGATGAGCGGCGGCGGAGTCCCCCCACGACACATGGAGCGCTGATGGCCGAGGTCACACTGCCGCAGCTCGGTGAGACGGTCACCGAAGGCACGATCACCCGCTGGTTCAAGCAGATCGGGGAGGCCGTCGCCCTCGACGAGGTGCTGTTCGAGGTGTCGACCGACAAGGTCGACTCCGAGGTGCCGTCGCCCGTGGCGGGCGTCCTGACCGAGATCCGCGTGGCCGAGGGCGACACGGTCCCGGTCGGTACGGTGATCGCCGTCGTGTCCGCCGACGGTGCCGCACCGGTCGCGGCCCCGGTCGAACCGGCGCCGGCAGAGGCGGCCGAGGCACCCGCATCACCCG
>JAGQTE010000515.1 GCA_020439175.1 Acidimicrobiales bacterium
CGCTGGACGTGTGGCTCGACGGCGAGTCCGTCGGCCGGGCATCGGCGCTGTCGATCCGTGTCGAACCCGCCGCGCTGAGCGTCGTGATCTGAGCCATAGGATCGTCTGCCATGGACATCGAGGCGGCCAAGGCACTCGTGTGCGAGCGGGTGGATGCGCTGGCGCCGGCGCTGCTCGCCGTGTCGCACGACATCCACGAGCACCCCGAGTTGGCGTTCGAGGAGCATCACGCCCACGACGTGCTGGCCGACGCCCTCGACGCGCACGGGCTGGCGACGACCCGGCACGCGCACGGCGTCGCCACGGCGTTGCGCGCCGAGGCCGGCCGGGAGGGGCCGACCATCGCCGTGCTGTGCGAGTACGACGCCCTGCCCGGCATCGGCCATGCCTGCGGCCACAACATCATCGCCGCCGCCGGGCTCGGCGCCGGGCTCGCCGCGGCGGCGCTGGCCGACGAGGCCGGCGGGCGCGTGGTGATCCTGGGCACGCCTGCCGAGGAAGGCGGCGGCGGCAAGGTGGCGCTCATCGACGACGGTGCCTTCTCGGACGTCGACGCCGCGGTGATGGTCCATCCCGCCGGTGTGGACCTCCAGGCGATGGACGTCGTGGCGAACCAGCAACTGGTCGTGGAGTTCCACGGCCAGGCGGCGCACGCGGCGGCGGCCCCGTGGCAGGGCGCCAACGCGCTCGACGCCGCCGTGTTGGCCTACCAGGGCGTGGCGGCGCTGCGTCAGCACATCCGCCCCGACGAACGCGTGCACGGCATCTTCACCGACGGCGGCGACAAGCCGAACATCGTGCCCCAGCACACCGCCATGCACTGGTACGTGCGCTCGCCGCGCCTGGCGGATCTCGAACCGCTGCGCGAGCGGGTCCTGGCCTGCATGCGCGCCGGGGCCGAGGCGGCCGGCTGCACGATGGAGCACCGATGGCTCGAGCCGGTCTACGCCGACATGCACGACAACGGCCCCCTCGTGGCGGCCTACACCGCCAACGCCGCCCGGCTGGGGCGCCGGGCGCTCGCTCCGGGAGACGGACCGGCGGTGGTCGGCAGCACCGACATGGGCAACGTCAGCTACGTGGTGCCGTCGATCCACCCCATGATCGCCGTGTCGCCGGCCGACGTGGCCATCCACACCCCGGCGTTCACCGGGTACGCCGGGGGGCCCGACGGCGACCGTGCCGTCCTCGACGGGGCCAAGGCGCTGGCGATGACCGTGATCGACGCCTGGCTCGATCCGTCGGTGCTCGACGCGGCACGGGAGGCCTTCGCCGAGATCCGCCGCCCCCCGTCGGGCACCCTCTACGCTCCTGCGCCGTGACTGTCTACGTCGCCGAGGAGTTCACCGACTCAGAAGCCGACATCCTCCGGCGATACTTCACGAACCTCGACGAACCGGTGTTCTGCCTCGTGAACCTGCCCGAGGTGGTCAAGGGCGCGCTGTTCGCCCGCTACTCCCGCTCGCCGAAGAGCCTGCGGCGCCTGTTCCTCGACGAGTTCGTGCACGACCTCGACATCGCCGGCGATGCCAGCTTCGACGCCACCGTCGGCCTGGCGCGCGCCGAGGAGCTCTACGACCGTGTCTTCTTCGAGTACGGCGACGACTCGGTGGCCCAGCTCGGCGGCGTGCACCTCGCCTGCGAGCAGGCCTCGAACCTGCTGACCAAGGTGCTCGAGTGGGGCCGGCTCATGTCCTACCTCGAGCAGTCGACCCGCTACATCGCCTACGACGCCCGCCTCGGCGGCCGCTACCGGTACTACCGCGACCCGCAGATCCTGCAGTCGACGCTCGGCACCCGCTACGTGGCCGACATGGATCGCCTCTTCGACGCCTACGCCGAGCTGGTCCCGGTCCTCCAGGAGTTCTTCAAGGAGCGCTTCCCCAAGGAGGACGCCGACAGCGACTTCGTCTACCGCCAGGCCATCCGGGCCAAGGCGTTCGACGCGCTGCGCGGCATCCTGCCGGCGGCGGCGGTGTCCAACGTCGGCATCTACGGCACCGGCCAGGCCTACGAGGCGCTGCTGCTGCGCATGCGTGCGCACCCGTTGCCCGAGGCGCGCGCCTATGCCGACCTGATGCTGCGCGAGCTGCGCAAGGTCATCCCGTCGTTCCTCAAGCGCGTCGACCTCGCCAATCGCGGGGGCGCGTGGAGCGCGTACCTGGCCTCCACCCGCACCGCCACCGCCGAGCTCGCCGACCGGTTGCTCGGTGCGGTCGACACCGCCGGCGCGGACCTGCCCGCCGTCGACCTCGTCGACTTCGATCCCGACGCCGAGATCAAGGTCGTGGCCGAGGCGCTGTACCCGCACAGCAGCCTGCCCGAGCGCACGATCGAGGACCGGGTGCGCGCCATGGGCGTGGACGACCGGCTCGCCGTGCTGCGGGCCTACGCGGGGGAGCGGTCCAACCGCCGCCACCGACCGGGTCGGGCGCTCGAGCGACCCTTCTACCGCTTTGACATCGTGGCGGACTACGGCGCCTTCCGCGACCTGCAACGCCACCGGATGCTCACCATCGACTGGCAGGCGCTCACGCCGCGCCACGGGTACGACCGGCCCGAAGCGGTCGAGGCCGCCGGTGTCGGCGAAGCGTTCGATGCCGCCATGGCCCGCTCGGCCGCGTTGTTCGACGACCTCGCCACGCAGTTCCCGACGGCCCAGGCCTCGTACGCGGTCTGCCTCGCCTACCGCTTGCGCTTCTCGATGCAGCTCAACGCCCGGGAGGCCATGCACCTGTTGGAGCTGCGCACCGGACCGCAGGGCCACCCGGCCTACCGGCTGGTGGCGCAGGAGATGCACCGCCAGATCGCCGAGGTGGCAGGCCACCACGCCATCGCCGAGATGATGGGCTTCGTGGACCACACGCCCGAACCTCGGCTGGAGCGCATCGATGCCGAGCGCCGCGCCGAACAGCGCCGCTTGGGTCGCTCCTGACCCATCGGGTGGTTATCATCCCGCCCGACCGAGCCGAAGACCGCAAGGAAGCAATGGCAGACGACGACGTGTTCGATGAGGAAGTGCTCGACGAGGAGCTCGACGACGAGTCCCTGGACGAGGAGGACCTCGACGAGGAGCTCGACGAGGAGTTCGTCGCTGACGAGCCGATCGAGTCCGACGAGTCCGAAGACGAGGAGGACAGCGACGAGGACCTCGACGACGAGCCGATGCCGCGCGGTCGCAAGCGCCCGCGGGCCGAGGACGACGACGACGAGGACGACGACGAAGACCTCGGTCCCGACGACGTCGAGGCCGACCTCGACACGATCCTCAAGGACCGCATCGCCGCCTCCGACGACGAGGACGAGGACGACGAGGAGGACGAGGAGGAGCCGGCACGCTCGGGGAGCACCACGAAGGTGGCCGCCAAGCGGGCCGACGAGTTCGTCTGCACCGGGTGCTTCCTCGTGGTGAGCCCCGCCCAGTTCGGCAAGGGCGCCGCCATGGTGTGCCCGGTCGGCGAGGGCGACTGCCCGGCCATCGCCAAGCTCTCGAAGGCCAAGAAGCGGTGATGGGACGCCGTCGGCCCGCCGCCCACGCCGTGGACCTGCTCGTCTACGCACCCCTCGGGATGCTCCTCGAGGCGCCGCGCCTGCTCCCGCGCTTCGTCGAGCGCGGCCGTCAGCAGGTCGGCTCCCTCCGGCGGACGCTCGGCCTGGCCACGCCCGACCTCGACACGGACGACGA
>JAGQTE010000516.1 GCA_020439175.1 Acidimicrobiales bacterium
GACGCCGTCGGGTTCGAGGTCGACGACGGCCGGCTGGTCGCGTGGAAGCCGGCCTTCGGCGGTGCCGTCGTCGCGGCGATCCACTGTTCGTCGCCGACCCAGCTGGCCACCGTGCGCGTCGGCGTGCTGCCCCGCCTGAGCGCACGTCGTGCCGGCGCCGTCATCGAGGAGCGCCGACCGATGGCGGTGCGCGGCCGGGTGCGGGTGACCGGACGGCGCACCGAGGACTCGGTCGACGTCCTCGCCGAGGCCCGCCGCGTCGTCGGCGTCGGCCAGGGCGTCGCCCCCGAGCGCTACGGCGAGCTGGATGCCCTGCTCGACCTGCTCGGCGCCGAGCTCGCCGCCACCCGCAAGGTGACCGACCAGGGCTGGTTGCCGCACGCGCGCCAGCTCGGCATCACCGGGCGCTCGATCGACCCGGACCTGTACCTCGCCCTCGGGACGAGCGGGAAGTACAACCACATGGTCGGGGTGCGCGCCGCCGGGCTGGTCGTGGCGGTCAACCCCGACGCCACCGCGCCGGTGTTCGGGTTCGCCGACCTCGGGATCGTCGGCGAGTGGGACGTCGTCGTGGCGCAGCTCGTGGAGCAGCTCCGCGCCGCACCCTGACCGACGTCGGCAACCCTGTCACCCCCTCCCGGTACGTTCGGTACCCCCTGTCCGCCAGGTGGAACGAGGTGTGTGATGGGTCAGGTCGACCAGGTTCAGGAGCTCGAGCGGCGCGTGCGCCGGCTCGAGGAGGTCATCGCCCAGTTCGGCGACGTTGCTCGCGGCGTCGAGCGCGGGTCCGCGCCACCATCCCGTCGTACACCGCCAGCAGATCCTCCTTCTGCTCCGGGCTGAGCCCGGGGTCGGCGTCGATCACGTCGGCCACCTTGCGCGCTTCGGAGGTGTCGACGGGCAGGTAGCCGGCCAACCGGCTGATCGTGCCGGGCGGCAGCTCGAGTGCTCGCTCGATGGCGAACACCTTCGGCGGCTTGAGGGCGTAGCGACCCGACTCCCACCCGGCCACCGTGTTCTGCCCGTAGACCTCGGCCCGGCCCTCGACCTTCGCCACGGCCGCTCCCAACCACTCCTGCGTGCGGCTGCCTCGGTTGGCGCGGATCGCGCCCGCCACCGCTTCTGCTGTGTCGACATCACCCATGGCTGTGACCATACCGCGACCTGATTTTGGCTGAGTGCTCGTGCAATCCCACGCCCCGTGCACAGTGCGCCGCGCTGCATGGTAAGTATCGATGGCGCATCGACTTGCACGTTGACACAGCGCCACACGATGTCATATCGTCGCCCGCCGTGACGACTTCGGAGGAGCAGCCGACCGTCGACCCGATCGGCCGAGCGGTCGGTCGGGCGGTGCTGCGGGCACGCCTGGAGCGGGGCTACACGCAGGAGCGTCTCGCCGAGGCCATCGTCGAGGCGGCGGCGCGCGACGGCGAGCGGATCCGTCTCACCGGGTCGGCGGTGTCGCGGTGGGAGCACGGCACCTTCCTGCCGTCGCTGCGCTACCGACGGTTCCTTCGGCAGGTGCTCGACATCGACGTCGCCACCCTCATCCCGCCGGAGCGGCTCCATCCCCTCCTCGACCACCGGAGCGATCCATGACGCTCACGGCGACGGACGACGTCTAGAGCTTGTCCATCCAGTTCGGATCCCACTCGTCGTCGTCGTGGACGATCGGCGGCGGCGCCACGTCGGGGTTGCGCTGCGGCGCCTCGATCACGATGGCGTCGAGCGGGTCGGCGGGCGGTTCGTCGTGCTCTGGTGGAGTGACGCCGCTCGGCGCGGTCGGCACCGGGTCCTGGGCGGGTGCCGCCCGGCCGCCCGGTCCCATGAATCCCACATCGCCCGCATCGACCGACTCGTCGATGATGGCCGTGCAGACGCGGCACCGTCGTTGGCCGGCCGGGTTCTTCGCCCGGCACTCCGGGCACACGACCTTGTTCTTCCCTCCACCGAACATGGGTCCCGATGCTAGACCGGTGCCGTCCGTCACGAGGGGGGGGAACCCGATGACGATCACCGAGCGTGACCCGTTCGACGAGTTCAACCGCGTGATGGGAGCGGGCACCGGCGTCGACCCGTACCCGGCATTGGCCGAGCTCCGCCGGGAGGCGCCGATCCACGGCCCGGCGTCGGCGCCCGGCGCGGCGCCCGCCGCCGGGCTGTTCACCGCCTACTCGTTCGACGCCGTGTCCCAGGTGTTGCGGGACGACGCCACGTTCTCGTCGTCGCTGTACAGCCAGGTGATGGGTCCGGTGATGGGCCGGTCGATCCTCGAGATGGACGAGCCCGAGCACCACGCCTACCGCGTGCTGCTCCAGCAGGCGTTCACACGCAAGGAGATGCAGCGCTGGGAGACCGAGCTGGTGGCGCCGGTGGTGCATCGGCTGATCGACGGCTTCGTGGTCGACGGCGAGGTCGACCTGGTGCGGTCGTTCCACTTCCCGTTCCCCATGACGGTGATCGCCGGCATGATGGGCCTCCCCGACACCCTGCTTCGGGAGTTCCACCGCCTCGGCGTCGAGTTGATCAGCGTCAGCGTCGACATGCCCCGGGCCACCGCCGCCGCGGCCGAGCTCGGCGAGCTCTTCGGCGAGCAGCTCGCCGATCGCCGCCGACGCATCGCCTCGGGCACGCCGGGGGACGATCTGATCAGCGTCCTGGCGCAGGCCGAGCACGACGGCCAGCGGCTCACCGACGACGAGATCTTCGCCTTCTTGCGATTGCTGCTCCCGGCCGGCGCCGAGACGACGTACCGCTCGTCGGGCAACCTCATGGCGGGCCTGCTCCGCAACCCCGACCAGCTCGACGCCCTGCGTGCCGACCGGAGCCTGCTCCCCCAGGCGATCGAGGAGGCCCTGCGCTGGGAGTGCCCCTTGCTGCAGATCCAGCGGATGGCGGTGCGCGACGGCGAGGTCTGCGGCGTCGGTGTCGGCGCAGGGTCGGTGATCATGGTCATGCTCGGCGCCGCCAACCGCGACGAGGCCCGGTGGGACGATCCGGACCGGTTCGACATCTTCCGGCCGGCACGACCGCACGTGGCGTTCGCCTCGGGCGTGCACGCCTGCTTGGGGATGCACCTGGCGCGCATGGAGACCACCGTCGCCATCGGCGCGCTGCTCGACCGGCTCGACGGCCTTCGGCTCGCCGACGACGAGGCCGGCGCCATCGAGGGCGCCATCTTCCGTGCGCCGGCGCACCTGCGCGTGGTGTGGGACGCGTGATAGCCGTGCCGTGCCGGGGCGGGGGCGCGCACCCAAATGGAACAGGTTGCACGAACATGTGCTCTGCAGGGCTGTAAGGTCGCCCGCCAAGTGATCTCCAGGGGGAGGAATCTCGTGAAGAGTCAAGCTTCGGCGCGCGTGTGGCGCGCCGCGCTTCCCGGTGTCGTCGTCGCCGCGGGTCTGCTCGGCGCCGCGTGCTCGGCGAACACGTCCAACCAGGGTCAGACCGGCACCTCGGTCGAGGGCGGCATGCAGTTCGTCGACGCCGACGCCGGCCCGCCGGTCGCGGGTGGCAGCCTGGCCTTCTGCATCGGCGGCGAGACGGCGACCGGGTGGGACCCCACCACGAGCCAGTGGGTCTCGAGCTCGTACAACGTCGCCAACTCGGTCTTCGACCCGCTCGTCGCGGTCGGCTCCGACGGCGAGTACGTGCCGTACCTGCTCGAATCGATCACCCCGAACGAGGACTTCACGGTCTGGACCCTCAAGATCCGGCCCGGCATCACCTTCCACAACGGCACGGCGCTCGACGCCGAGGCCGTGGCCAAGAACATCAAGATCCGGACCGAGCGCGGCATCATCGCCACGGAGTTCGACCCGATCGAGTCCGTCGAGGAGACCGGCGACCTCGAGGTCACCGTCACCATGGAGACCCCGTGGTCGACCTTCCCCTACGCGCTGACGGCGCAGGCCGGCTACATGCAGGCACCTGAGCAGATCGCCACGCCGGGCACCAACGACCCGAACCCGCAGGAGGCGACCCGGAACCCGATCGGCACGGGGCCGTTCAAGTTCGTCGAGTGGGTGCAGGACAAGGAGTTCACCGCTCGCAAGAACGAGAACTACTGGCAGAAGGACGCTGACGGCAACGCCCTGCCGTACCTCGAGGAGATCAGCTTCCCGGTGCTGGTGGACTTCCAGAGCCGCAACCAGTCCCTCGACTCCGGGCAGTGCGACGTGCTCGAGACGACCGACGCCGCCTCGATCCAGAGCTACACCGAGAAGGCCGAGGCCGGCACGGTGCAGATGTACACCGACGACGGGCTGGAGCCGGGGAAGATCTTCATCACCCTGAACACCTCCAAGCCGCCGTTCGACGATCCGAAGGCACGCGAGATCCTCGCCTACGGCATCGACACCCAGCAGGTCTCCGACGACGGCTTCCTCGGGGTGTTCCCACCGGCGAGCGGACCGTTCTCGAAGTCCAACGACGCCTACATCACCCCGGAGGAGGCCGGCTACCCGTCGTACGACCTCGAGAAGGCCCGGCAGCTGCACGAGGAGTACAAGGCCGAGCACAACGGTGAGCCCCTCAAGTTCAGCTCGATCATCCCGCCGGTCACCGAGTACCAGCAGGTCGCCGAGCTGATCCGCCAGATGGGCCAGCCGTTCGGGCTCGAGGTGGAGATCAAGACCGAGGACCAGCCGACGATCGTCAACGACCTGGTCACGGGCAACTACGAGTCGTCGGGCACGGCCAGCCAGGGCCGCATCCTGTTCACCTCGCCGATCCCGGATGGGGACTACATCTTCATCGCCTCCGAGCCCGTGATCGACGGCGTCTCGCTGAACTTCGCCCGCTACGACAACCCCACGCTGCGCCAGTGCCTCGACGACATGCGCAAGACCGATGACCGCGCCGCCTGGAAGACCGCCGGCGAGTGCGTCCAGAAGGAGCTGGCCAAGAGCCTGCAGTACATCTGGCTCGTCGAGATCCGCAACGCCGTGGTCATGCAGAACAACGTCCACGGGTTCGTCGACCAGACGGCGCCCGACGGCCAGGCGCTGCCGGACTCGCCGAACCCCTTCTACGCCCAGGTGTGGAAGAAGAACTGATCCGACCGGGCGTCTCGCCCGCTACGGACTGCGCTCGCTGCCGGCCTTCGGGCCGGCAGCGTCGCGCACGGCGGACTCCAGGGCGCGCCGGTCGACCTTCTCCATGGCGGTGAGCGGGAGCGCGTCCACCACCACGAGGTCCTCGGGCAGCTTGTGGTGGGCCAGCACGGTGGCGCCGTGGGCCCGCAGCTCGTCGAGGGTCGGTGCCGGCGTTCTGGCGCCGGCGACGACCACCGCCACGCCGACCTCGCCCATCACGTCGTCGGGGCGGGCCACGACCGCCACGTCGGCGACCGCCGGGTGCGTCGCCAGCACGGCCTCGACCTCGAGCGGGTGGAC
>JAGQTE010000517.1 GCA_020439175.1 Acidimicrobiales bacterium
CCACCCCGGCCGCACGGCGGCGGAAGTCGTCGGCGCCGGGCGCCACGCCCTTCGGCAGCCCGGTCGTCCCGGACGTGTACAGCATCGTCGTCGGCCAGCCGTCGTCGGCGACCACGACGTCGGCGTCGTCCACGGCGTCCAGCTGGCGATCGAGCCCGGAACCGACCACCAGCATGGCGACGTCGACGAGGCCGTCGAGCACCGGGGCCAGCTCCGGGTCGACCACGACCGCCCGGGCGCCGCTGTCGGTGATGACGTGCTGCGCTTCGCGCCGCTTGCTATGCGTGTTGACCGGCACCACGACGGCGCCGAGTCGACCGGCACCGTGGGCGGCGACGAACCACCCCGCCGAGTTGTGCGCCATCACCGCCACGCGGTCCCCGGCGGTCACACCGTGGTCCTGCAACAGCCGGGCCATACGCCGGCACCGGTCGTCGAGCTCTGCGTAGGTCGTCGACGTCTCGCCGTCGACGATCGCCACGGCGGCGGGCCGGAGCCGGGCCTGCGCCATCACCCCGTAGGTCTGCTCGTCCACCATCGGACGACCGTACCAGCTGACCTGACACCGACGTCAGGTCAGCTCCCGGAGCGCGCACACGGCACCGACGCCACACGCCCCTCGGTCGGCGGGCTACCGTCTGGTCCGTCGGCTGCAGGTTCCGGCGGCACCTTGACCACTCGGTCGAGGTTTTGCCTTTGGTTCCTGGTCGGGCTGCCGATAGAGGAACAGAACCGGCCCTTCGGCGGGCCGAACGCGGTGCGCGCTCGGAGGTGCAGCTTCGTGGTGAAGAACGCCAAGACGTTGACGGTGGCCGGCCTCGTCGTCGTGATCGGAATCGTCCTCATCGTCGCCAAGGTGACGATTCCCGGGCTCATCGTGGCCCTGCTCGGCATCGTCGGGCTCTTCCTGGTGATGCGAGCACCCGCCGAGGAGGCGGGCGAGGCGCCGGAACCGGCACCGCGACCGTCGGCCAAGGCGTCGACCGCCGTCATCGAAGAGGTCGACGAGATCGAGCTCACCGAGGAGCCCGACGGCAGCTGGGACCTGGAGGAGACGTCGAGCTGGGACGTCGAGGCGACGACCGACGACGGCGACGTCGTGTGGGAAGCGGGCGGCACCGACACGTGGGAGGCAGAAGCCACCGACGACGGTGAGGTGACCTGGGAGGCCGAGACCACCGACACGTGGGAGGCCGAGGCCAGCACCGAAGACGACGACGTCTGGGGCGCCGAGACCACCGACACGTGGGAGGCCGAGGCCAGCACCGAGGACGACGACGTCTGGGGCGCCGACGAGGTGGCGGAGACGTCGAGCGGCGCCTCTGGCCTGTTCAGCGTCGCCAGCCCGATCGACGAGAACGTCGAGAGCGCCGACGACATCATGGCGGCGAGCCAGGCGACCGAGCTGCACGTCGAGGACGAGGACGCCGGCGGCGACAACTCCGAGCTGGCGAAGCTGCTGGCCAAGGTCCAGAGCCGCCTCGCCGCCTACGAGTAGCACCTACCATGCGCCCCTGACCCTCCCCGGACAGGAAAGCGCGTGACGATGAGCGACAGCGGTGGCCTGCTCGGCCGCATCAAGGGCAAACGCCCTGGCCCCGATCTGGCGGTCGATGCCCTGACGGGTCTGCCGGACCGGTCCAACCTCCTGCCCTGGGCCGGCGAGGCGCTGGAGCGGTCGAGTGCGTCGAGCACCCGGTGCGCCGTGGCGTTCGTGAGCGTCGGCGAGCTGCGCGACGTCAACGACACCCATGGACCGGCGACGGGAGACGCCCTGCTGCGCGCCGTCGCCGAACGGCTGGGCACGATCGACCTGCCCGACACCCGCGTCCTGCGCTACCAGGGGTCCGAGTTCGCCGTGCTCCTCGAGGGCCTGCCGGGACCTGACGCCGCCGACACCGCCGGGGCCTTCCTCGTCGAGCTCATGGCGGCGCCGTTCGCCACGCCGTCCGGCGACCTGACGGTGCCCGCGCACGTGGGCGTCGCCGTCAGCAGCGACGTGTACGACGTCGTCGCCGACTTCACGCGCGACGCGCACGAGGCGCTCGTGACCGCACGCGAGGCCGGGCCCAACGCCCATCATGTCCACGACGAGTCGAAGCGGATGCTGCACAGCACGCGCATCGACGAGGCCCGCCTGCAGGCCGCGCTGGCCGACGACGAGTTCGTCCTGCACTACCAACCGATCGTGCGCACCGACTCCTCCGAGCTGGTCGGCGTCGAAGCCCTCATCCGCTGGGAGATGCCCGGCGCCACCAACGTCGGCATCTTGCACCCGCACGACTTCATGCCACTGCTCGAGCGCACCGGACTCGCTCCGGCGGTCGGCGCGTGGGTCGTACGCACCGCCTGCCACCAGCTGCGGGCGTGGCAGCTGGCCTACGGCGACGAGCGCGAGCTGTTCGTCACCGTCAACGTCGGTGCCCATCAGCTCGCCGCTGCCGGCTTCGCCGACGAGGTCCGTGCCGCGGTGGAGGCGGCGGCGCCGATCGAGCCGTGGCAGCTGTGCCTCGACATCACCGAGGAAGCGCTGCGCTACAACCGCAACGCGTCCTGGGCGGCGCTGCGCGACCTCAAGCGCCTGGGTGTGCAGATCGGTCTCGACGACTTCGGCACCGGCGTCTCATCGCTGCTGTACCTGCGCGAGCTGGCGCTCGACCAGCTGCGCATCGATCGGATCTTCGTCGGCGGCGTGGAGCACAACGCCGAGGACCGGGCGATCATCAAGCACCTCGCCGCCCTCGCCGACGACCTGGAGCTGACCACCATCGCTGAGGGCGTCGAGCGCCCCGAACAGGTCGACCACCTCCGCCGCCTGGGCGTCGAGCTGGCACAGGGGTACCACTTCGGCCGGCCGATGCCTGCAGCCGGCATCGAGTCCCTGCTGCGGTCCGACGAGGCCGGGGCCCCGACGCGATGGGACGCGTCGGAGGTCTACAGCTTCGAGACGTCGTGAGCGGGCCCGTCGACGTCGCCATCGTCGGCGCCGGGCCCGCCGGCGCCGCCGCGGCCATCACCGCCGCCCGCGCCGGCCTCGAGGTCGTGGTCGTCGACAAGGCGACCTTCCCGCGCGACAAGACGTGCGGCGACGGGTTGACCGTCTGGGCGCTGCGCCAGCTCGAGCACCTGGGATGGGATCCGAGCACCGCGCCGTCGTATCGGACGGTGGACGCCGCCTGGGTCGGTTCGCCGTCCCGCCGCCTGGTCGAGTTCGCGCTCCCGGCCGGACCAGGCGCGTTCGCCGCCGTCGTGCGCCGCACCGAGCTCGACGCCGCGCTGGTCGACCTGGCGCGCGCATCCGGCGCCGAGGTGCTCGAGGGTGCGTCGTGCGTAGGCGCCACACCGACCAGCGACGGCGTCCGGCTGATGCTGAGCGGCGACCGCACGGTCGACGCCAGGGTCGTCATCGGCGCCGACGGCATGTGGTCGTCGCTGCGGCAGCACCTCGGCGGCCCGAGCGGCTACCTGGGCGACTGGCACGCCTTCCGGCAGTACGTGCGCGACGTCGGACCACTGGCGGCCGAGCGCCTCTACGCCTGGTTCGAGCCCGACTTCCTTCCGGGCTACGCCTGGTCGTTCCCGTTGGGCGACGGCGGCGCCAACGTCGGGTTCGGCATCCTGCGGTCGAGCACCTGGCGCGTGGGCGCCATGAAGACGCTGTGGCCGGAGCTCCTGGCGCGCCCGCACCTCCGCGCGGTGCTGGGTCCCGACGCCACGCCCGAAGGCCCGCACCGCGCCTGGCCGATCCCGTGCCGGCTTGGCGCCGTGCCGGCCTCGATCGGGCGGGCGCTGTTCGTCGGCGACGCCGTGGCCGCCGCCGACCCGCTGACCGGGGAGGGCATCGGCCAGGCGCTCGCCACCGGCAGCTGGGCCGCCGAAGCCATCCTGGCGGCGCCCGTCGCCGACCTCGACCGCGTCGGCGACCGCTACGCCGAGCGCCTGGCCGCCGACCTCGGGCCGGATCACCGGATGTCGTGGTGGCTCAACAGCGCCCTCAGCCACCGCAAGGGCGCACGCACCGCCATCCGGGTCGCCTCGCTGTCGGAGTGGACGCGCACGAACTTCGCCCGGTGGCTCTTCGAGGACTACCCGCGCGGCATCGCCCTCACCCCCGGCCGCTGGCGTCGAGGCATCCTCACGGGCCCGGGCGCGTTCGCGCCCGACCCGCCGCGCACGACAGGAGCAGCTGATGGATGACACGACGCCGGCGCTGAGCGACGCCGAGCAGGAGCGGCGGCGCCAGGCCGTGGCCGAGCTGTTCCCCACCACGCCGTTCATGCAGCTGCTCGGCATCGTGTTCGAACGCTACGAGCACGACGACGTCGTGCTGCGCCTGCCGTTCGACGAGCAGCTGACCAACGACGGGGTCGTGTACCACGGCGGGGTGGTGGCGTCGATGCTCGACAGCGCCGGCGCCGCGGCGGCCTGGTCGAACCACGACTTCACCCGCGGCGCTCGGGCGTCGACCGTGTCGATGAGCGTGCAGTACGTGGGCGCCGCCAGGCGATCCGACCTGCACTGCCACGCCCGCACCGTCAAACGCGGCCGGGAGCTGATCTTCACCGAGATCACCGCCACCGACGACGAGGGGCGTCCCGTCGCCCACGCCGTGCAGACCTATCGCATCGTCTGACGACGGGCGCCGGGCCCCGGACACGAAACGGCGTTGCGTCTCGGGTGTCCAGCGGAGTAGCGAAGGGTGATGACCGGCGACTTCTGTGCCGACACGGCGGTGCGCCTCGAGGGGCCGAACCGTTGGACGGCCGACATCCCTGACGACTGGCGGGTGATCTACGCCTTCGGCGGCGTCTCCATGGCCGTGGCCGTGCGTGCCATCGCCGCCGCCGTCGACCGTCACGACCTGACCCTGCGATCCGCGCACGCCGTGTTCTGCGCCCCGGTGCCGTGCACGGGCGTCGAGATCGACACCGAGGTGCTGCGCGACGGCCGCACGGCCGCCCAGGGCCGGTCGGTGCTGCGGGTGGCCGGCGTCGAGGGCACCGCCATCGCCGCCACCGCCACGTTCGGCACGGCCGAGGAGACGCCGCTCGCCTACCAGGACGTCGCCATCGCTCCCGAGGCCGGTCGGCCCGACGATCACGAGCCGCCACCGCCGCGGCCCGAGGACGCCCCGTTCCCCGCCACGCCGTTCCACGAGCAGACCGAGTGGCGGCCGGTCATCGGCACCCGATGGTGGGACGGCCCCGAGGCGTGGTCGCCGGGCCCGGCGCACACCGCCGAGTGGACGCGGCTGCGGGTGCCGGCGTGCCGGCCGGACGGCACGTATGACCCCATCGCGCTCTGCGTCCCCGGCGACGCCCTCGGCAGCGCCATCGGCGAGTTCCTCGGCCCGCGCGACGACCACTTCTTCACGGTGACGCTGGAGCTGGGCATCGACGTGTTCGCACCGCAACGCACCCCGTGGCTGTTCCGGCACGTGCGCGCCCCGATCGCCGGGGACGGCTACGGCTGGGGCACGGTCGAGCTGTTCGGCGAGGACGGCACGTTGCTGGCCGTGACGCACCAGCTGGCGCGCCTGCGCCGGTTCACGCCGGGCGACGGGTTCTTCGGCTGAGGCGCCTCAGTCCGCCCAGGCCTTGACCTGCTCGAGCAGCTCGGTCGGGTTCGGGCCGATCGGCACGACGTTGAGGATCGTCACCCCCGCCTCGCGGTAGGCGGCGATCCGGTCGCGCACGAAGCCCTCCGGACCGACCAGGTTCGTCAGCTCGAGGAACTCGGCGGGCACCTTCTCCGCCGCCTCCTTCTTGTGCCCGTCGAGGTACAGGTCCTGGATCTCGCGGGCCTCGGCCTCGTAGCCGTACCGGCACGCCAGCTGGTTGTAGAAGTTGCGGTCGCGGGCACCCATGCCCCCGATGTAGAGGGCCGCCATGGCCCGACCGAAGTCGAGCACGCTCGACGGGTCGTCGGTGATGCAGAGCATGCCGCCGGCGACGACGTCCATCGGGCCGAGGTCGTCGGCGCGCTTGGCGAAGCCGGCGTCCAGGTCGGCGCCCCACACCTCACGGGCGCGCTCGGGCATGTAGAAGATCGGCAGCCAACCATCGGCGAGCTCGGCGGTCATCTCGACGTTGCGCGGCCCCAACGACGCCACATGGATCGGGATCCGGTCGCGCACGGGGTGCGAGATGATCTTGAGGGGCTTGCCGAGACCGGTGCCCTTCGACGGATCGAGCGGCAGCTCGTAGTACTTGCCGTGGTGCTCGACCCGCTCGCGCTTCCACACCTGGCGACAGATCTCGATGATCTCGCGGGTGCGCCCGATCGGAGCGTCGTAGGGCAGGCCGTGGAAGCCCTCGATGACCTGAGGCCCCGAGGCGCCGAGGCCGAGGATGCAGCGCCCGTCGGTCATGGCGTCGACGCCGGCGGCGGTCATCGCCAGCAACGTGGGCGTGCGCGTGTAGATCGGCAGGATGCCCGAGGCGATGGTGATCGTCTCGGTCGTGGCCGCCAGATAGCCCATGAAGCTCGGAGCGTCGAAGCCGTAGGCCTCCGCCACCCACACCACGTCGAGGCCGGCACGCTCGTACTCGGCCACCTGGGCGGCCGACTCCTTGAACCCGCCGGCGTACTGCAGCTGCATGCCCAGCTTCATCGTGGTCTCCTCCTCGGGCCGGGGTCCGCCCGGCGAACGGTGTTCAGGGAACGGTCGGCAACCCTAGAGCGCGGCGCCGGCGCGCTGCGCCTCCGCCCAGGTCTTGTCCGCCTCGACGTCGATGTCGTGCGGGAGGCCGAGCACCCGCTCGGCGATGATGTTGCGCTGCACGTCGCCGGTACCGCCGCCGATGGTCAGCGCCTGCGAGAACAGGTAGCCGAAGTGCCAGAACGTGGGATCGGACCACGCCACGGCATCGGCACCGAGGACCGACTCGCCGGGCAACGCCGACGTCAGCATGCCCGCGGCACCGCGCAGGTCCTTGGCGATGCCCATGATGCGCTGGCCGTGCTCGTCGGCGATCACCTTGCGGATCGACGCCTCCGGTCCCGGCTGGCGGCCCTGGATGGCGGCGGTGATCGTGCGCAGACGGATGAGGCGCAGGATCTCGGCCTCGATCCACAGCGCCGCCAACCGCTGGCGCAGCACCGGATCGTCGACGCCGCCGCCGGCCTGCACGAGGGCGAAGAGGTCCTCGGCGCTCGGGCCGTTGCCCCACAGCGCGCCGCCGCCCGAGAGCGACACCCGCTCGTTGCCGAGGGTGACCTTGGCCAGCGACCATCCCTCGTGCTCGTCGCCCACCAGGTTCGCCGCCGGGATGCGCACGTCGGTCAGGAACACCTCGTTGAACGTGTGCCCCCCGGTCATCTCGATGATGGGGCGGACCTCGATGCCCGGCGTGTCCATCGGGCAGATGAAGTACGAGATGCCCTTGTGCTTCGGCGCGTCGGGGTTCGTGCGGGCGATGAGGATGCCGAACCGGCTGTGGTGGGCCAGCGACGTCCAGATCTTCTGGCCGTTGACGACGTACTCGTCGCCGTCGCGCACGGCGCGCGTCGAGAGGTTGGCCAGATCGGAGCCGGCACCCGGCTCGCTGAAGAGCTGGCACCAGATCTCCTCACCGGCGAGGAGCGGCAGGAGGTAGCGCTGCTTCTGCTCGTCCGTGCCCGCATGCAGGATCGTGGGGCCGGCCCAGCCGATGCCGATCATGTTCTGCGGGCGCCGGACGCCGGCCCGGCGCAGCTCGTCGTCGATGATCAGCTGGTGGATCGGGTCGGCGTCGAGCCCGTCCGGCTCGGGCCAGTGCGGTACCACATAGCCGGCCTCGGCGAGCTGGCGGCCGGTCGGGTTCGGGTGGTCGTCGAGCCAGGCGCGCACGGCCTGGCGGCGGGGATCGTCGTCTGCAGGCAGCTCGAAGTCCATCGGCGCAGCTTACTGATGCGCCGATCAACAAGCCATCGTCAGGCTTCGGCGCAGTCGGAGTCCCCCGCCGGTCGCTCGGCCAGCGCACCGTCGGCGTCCTCGATCGTGACCGTGCCGTCGTCCGCCAGGTCGTCGAGCCAACCGGCCACCGCCTCGCACACCGACAGCGCGTCGTCGACGGTCCACGACGAGACCGTCGAGACCGTTACGTCGATCCCGGCGTCGCTGCTGCCGATCAGGTAGCCGTTGATCTGGTCGAACCACGGCTCGTCGGCGAAGCCGTCCTCGAGGTAGGCCTGCAACGTGTCGGTGCTGATCTCCCCCGCCGTCGTCGTCGTGCCCCGGCGCTGCGTCGTGCCGGTGGTGCCACCGTCGTCGTCACCGCCGTCGTCCTCGAAGGTGAAGCCGCAATGCTCGTCCATGAAGGCGTTGACGGCGTCCTGGGCATCGTTGAAGTCGTCGGCGCTCGCGATGGTCTCGAGGGTGCCTTCGCGCTCGCTCGGCGCCATGGCGTACAGGTCTTCGATCAGTTCGCTGACCGTGTCCCAGTCGTCCTGGATCGCCGGCGGTGCCAGCTGGCCGACGTCCAGGAAGGCGTCGACGAACTCGCCGAAGCTGTCGTTGTCGAGCGGGTCCATGTCGTCGCTGCCGATCACGGCCGCCTTGTCGTCCGCCTCGGCGCAGAACGCCTCCAGCTGGGCGTCGACCGTCGTGCCGGTCGTCCCCGGCGCCTCGGTCGTCGGCGCCGCCGTGGTGGAGGTGCCCGACTCACCCGACGACGAGCAGGCGCCGGCCAAGAGGACCGTGGCGCTCAAGCCGATCGCCGCGACCGTGCGGGCCGTCGCGCGCATCACGCCGCCTCGCAGGCGTCGGCGCTGCTCGCCTGGGTGGCGATCGGCGCGTCGCCCGCCGAGACCGTGATCGACCCGTCGTCGGTCAGCCCGAAGAGCCAGCCGGCGATCGCCTCGCAGGCGGTGATGCCCTGCTCGGCGGTCCAGGCCTCGCTGGTGCCGACCTCGACGTCGATCGAGCCGCCCATGGTGACGATGCTCCAGCTGCTGATGTCCTCGATCCAGGTCTCGCCCTCGTAGTTCTGATCCAGATAGGCCTGGAGCGCGTCCGTCGTGGCGCCCTCGTCGTCCATCGTGTCGTCGGTGCCGCCGGAGCCGGTGTCGCCGCCGATCGTCTCCCCGCACGCGTCGAGGGTGTAGTCGTCGATGGCCTCCTGGGCAGCGATGAGCTCCTCGTCACCGATCAGCTCCAGCATGGCGTCCTCACGGTCGGCGGCGTCGATGGCGGCGATGTCCTCGACCGTCGCCTGCACCGTCTCCCAGTCGTCGGCGAGCTCGTCCGGCGCAGCGGCCACGACGACGGCCACGGCCTCGAGGTACGCATCGAGCGAGGCATCGTCGGTGGGATCGACCTCCTCGTCGAGCTCACGCAACCGCGACTCGTCGATGGCCTCGCAGTAGGCCGATGCCGCCTCGTCGCCGTCGGCGTCCGCATCATCGGCATCGTCGTCCCCGGGGGCCGACGTGGCGGGGGCCGATGTGGCGGGCGCCGCCGTGGTGGTCGACGCCTCCGGCGTCTCCGACGACGAGCAGCCGGCGGCGGCGAGCGCTGTTCCTGCGGCGGCGAGCGCCAGCCAACGGAGCCAGGATCGGTCGGTCATCGGTGGTCCTCCCTCGACGTCGTCGGGTCTCCGACGACCGCAGCGACACCGTAGACTCCACGGCCCATCGGCTGCTCGGACCACAGGGGGGACCCATGACGGCCTGGAACTTCGCGACGACCTGGGAGATCGCGGCGGACAACCTCGGCGATGCGCCGGCGCTGGCGCAGGGCGACCGGACGGTCTCGTGGGCCGAATTCGACCGCCGCGCCGACGGCGTCGCCCGCACGCTGCTCGACGCCGGTGCCCGCCAGCAGGACAAGGTGGCGCAGTACCTCTACAACTGCCCCGAGTACCTCGAGGCCATGTTCGCCTGCTTCAAGGCGGGGCTCGTCCCCGTCAACACCAATTACCGCTACGCCGACGACGAGCTCGTCTACCTGTGGGACAACGCCGACGCCGTGGCCGTCGTGTTCCACGGGACCTTCACCGAGCGCATCGAGGGGATCCGCCAGCGGCTGCCGAAGGTCGCCACGTGGCTGTGGGTCGACGACGGCAGCGGACCGTGCCCGGCGTGGGCCACGCCGTACGAGGACGCCGCCGCCACCGCCACGGAACGGGTCGTCCCGCCGTGGGGACGCGGCGACGACGACCTGCTGTTCATGTACACCGGCGGCACCACCGGCATGCCCAAGGGCGTCATGTGGCGCCAGGACTCGATGATGCGCGCCGTCACCGGTGCCACCAACCCCGTCTACCGCGACGATCCCGACTACGAGGGGCTGCGCAGCCAGATCACGGCCCCGGGCCTCAAGATGATCCCCGGCTGCCCCCTGATGCACGGCACCGGTCAGTTCACCTCGTTGCTCACCCTGTCGACGGGCGGCTGCGTGGTCACGCTGACCAACCGGCACTTCGACGTGACCGAGCTGCTCAACACGATCACCGACCAGGGCATCAACATGGTCGTCATCGTGGGAGATGCCTTCGCCAAGCCGATGGTGGCGGCGCTCGACGCCGAGCCCGACCGGTGGAACCTGTCGAGCGTGCTGGCCATGACGTCGTCGGGCGTCATGTGGAGCCAGGAGACCAAGGCGGCGCTGCTGCGCCACAACCCCACGATGATGCTGATCGACGCCTTCTCGTCCTCGGAGGCCATCGGCCTGGGCCAGAGCGTGTCGACGGCCGGCGGCGAGGCCGGCACGGCCAAGTTCGTCCTCGGCGAGACCAGCCGGGTGATCACCGACGACGGCCGGGACGTGGCACCGGGCTCCGGCGAGATCGGCCGGGTCGCGGTCAAGGGCTTCACGCCGATCGGGTACTACAAGGACCCCGAGAAGTCGGCTGCGACCTTCGTGCGGATCGAGGGCGAGACCTACTCCATCCCCGGCGACTACGCCACGGTCGAGGCCGACGGCACGCTCACGTTGCTCGGGCGCGGTTCGGTCTGCATCAACACCGGCGGCGAGAAGGTCTTCCCCGAGGAGGTGGAGGAGACCCTCAAGCTCCACGACGCCGTCCACGACTCGGTCGTGGTCGGGCTCCCCGACGACAAGTTCGGCGAGGCGATCACGGCCGTGGTCGAGCTCCAGCCCGGCGGTGCCGCCGACGAGGACGAGCTGATCGAGCACGTCAAGGGCAAGCTGGCCAGCTTCAAGGCCCCCAAGCGGGTCGTCACCATCGACACCATCGGCCGGGCGCCGAACGGCAAGGTCGACTACAAGCGCATGAAGCGCTACGCCGCCGATGAGCTCGGCGTCGAGCTGGGCGGCTGAGGTCGTGGCAGGCGGACGCCACGAGGCGGAGATCACCTGGACCACCCACGGGGTCCCGCACGTCGTCGCCGACGACTTCGCCGGCCTCGGGTTCGGTCAGGGCTGGGCGTGCGCGCGCGACCACTTCGCCGGCATCGTCGACCACGTGGTGAAGGTGCGCAGCGAGCGTGCACGGCACCTGGGCGCCGGCGAGGGCGACAAGCACCTGCACAGCGATCTCGGCTACCTGGCCCTCGACGTCCGACGACGCGCCGCCGACGCCGCGGCGCGCCAGCCGGCCGAGATCGTCGACATGGTCGGCGGCTACGCCGCCGGGGTGAACGCGTGGTTCGCCGAGCACGGGCGTGACGCCCTGCCGGCGTGGTGCCGCGACGCCTCCTGGATCGGCCCGATCGAGCCGCTCGACCTGTTCGGCGTCTACGTCGATCTGGCGATCATCGCCAGCGGGCGCAACCTCGTCGAGTACATCGGCTCGGCCGCGCCCCCCGGCGCGGACGAGCACGAGGCGCCGCCCCCGCCGCCGCCGGAGCCCTTGGTGGCCGACCCGGGTCTGGCATCCAACGGCTGGGCCTTCGGCGGGGACGCCACGGCGACCGGCCGCGGGCTCGTCATGGCCAACCCGCACTTCCCGTGGTGGGGCGAAGGCCGGTTCTGGGAGTGCCACCTGCGCATCCCCGGCGCCCTCGACGTCTACGGCGCCTCGCTGGTCGGCGTGCCGTTCGTGCAGATCGGGTTCAACCAGCACGTGGCGTGGACGCACACCTTCTCGCGCGGCAGCCGCTTCACGGTCTACAAGCTCGACCTGACGGCGGGCGACGCCACCCGCTACCGCTACGGCGACGACGAGCGGACCATGGCGTCGCGGTCGCACACCGTCGACGTGCTCGGCGCCGACGGCGAGGTGCGGTCCGTGACCCGGCGCCTGTGGTCGAGCCACAACGGCCCGATGCTCAACCTGCCGCTCGTCGGCTGGGGTGACACCACGGCGTTCAGCTACCGGGACGCCAACATCGACAACGACCGGTTCATGGGACAGGTGCTGGCCATGAACCGGGCCGGCGGCATGGACGACCTGCAGGCCGCCGTGGCCGAGCACCAAGGCCTGCCGTGGGTCAACACCATGGCCGCCGACGACACCGGCCGGTGCTGGTACATCGACGCCTCGAGCACGCCGAAGCTGTCCGACGACGCACAGGACCGGTTCGAGGCGGCGCTCGACGGCGACCTGTTCACCGCCATGCTCTACGAGATGCGCGTGGCGCTGCTCGACGGGTCCGACCCCACCTTCGAGTGGCTCGACGATCCGGCGGCGGTCGAGCCGGGCCTGACCCCTTACGACGAGCTCCCCCAGCTCGAGCGGCG
Organism: Acidimicrobiales bacterium; assembly: GCA_020439175.1. GTDB lineage: Bacteria > Actinomycetota > Acidimicrobiia > Acidimicrobiales > Acidimicrobilacustridaceae > JAGQTE01. Next base: position 12,626 of record JAGQTE010000517.1, read on the forward strand.
CGACCACGTGTTCAACGCCAACGACCCGTACTGGCTGCCGCACGCCACCGAGCAGATCGGCCGGCACCAGGCGCTGTGCGGGCGCTACCGGCGGCCCGTCTCGCCCCGCACCCGGATGAACGCCCGCCTCGCCGGCGGCACCGGGCCCGTGACGCCCACCGGACCCGGTGGGACCTGGACGCGCGACGACGCCGTCGCCGCCGTGCTGGGGAACCACTCGCTCATGGCGGAGCTGGTGCAGGAGGCGCTGGTCGAGCGGCTCCGTGCCGCCGAGGTCGCCGGCCAGGCCACCGTGACGCTCGACGGGGAGGACGTCGACCTCACCGGCACCGCCGACCTCCTGGCGGCCTGGGACGGCCGGTACGAGCTCGATTCGGTCGGCGCCGTCGTGTTCCGCGAGTGGCTGGCGTCGTTCACCCCGGCCGAGCTCGCCGACGCCGGGACGTTGTTCGCCATCGGCTTCGACCCCGCGGCGCCGGTCGTGACCCCGCACTCGCTGGCACCGGCACCCGACGAGGGCCCCGACCCGGTGCTGGCGGCGATGGCACGGGCGCTGCGGGCGCTCACCGACGCCGGTGTCGCCGCCGACGCCGCCCTCGGTGCGGTCCAGTACGTCGAGCGCGGCGGCCGACGGGTGCCGTTGCACGGGGGCTTCGAGTGCGAGGGCATCGCCAACGTCATCGCACCGATCGGCACGCTGGCGCGCGCCGACCTCGAGCCCGGTCCGGCCATGCCGCCGGCGGTGCCCGGGCGCACCGAGCGGACCGGCCTGCACCAGGGCGGCTACCCCGCCGTGTACGGCGTGAGCTTCTTGATGTCGTGCGCCTTCGGGGACGACGGTCCCGACGCCGTCGGGTTGCTCGTGTACGGGCAGTCCGGCGACCCGGCGTCGCCGCACCACACCGATCAGCTCGACGACTTCGCCGCCAAGCGACTGCGACCGCTGCGCTTCACCGACGAGGCCATCGCCGCCGACCCCGACCGCAGCCACCGCACCGTGTCGGGATGACGCAGGTTCGGCCGGTCGCCGCCTCGCCGCGCGCCGAGCGCCTCGAGGCGCTGTCGTGGATGGACCGGTGGGTCGATCCGACCCTGCTGTTCCTCGCCGCGACGTCCGTACCGATCCTCATCATCCAGACCGGCACGCCGACCGCCGGCGACGAAGACCTCATCATCGCCAGCGCCTGGGTCATCTGGGCCGCCTTCACCCTGAACCTGGTCGTGCGCCTGGCGCTGAACCCCGACCGGCGCGCCGAGCTGCGCCGGTCCGCGCCCGACCTGATCCTGGTGATCGGGCAACCGCTGTGGACGATCGGCGACCGCAAGGCCGGCGCGGGCATCGCCTTCATCCGCCTGCTGGTGGCGCTGATCCGCATGCTGCGTCGCGGCCGGCTGCTGCGGCGCACCGGCCAGAAGCTGCGCACCGAGCCGATGCGCATCCTGGCGTTCGTCGTGCCGTTCGTCTGGCTGACCAGCGCCGCGCTGCTGTACCGCTTCGAGCTCGACGACGAGACGGTGACGTCGTACTGGGACGCGCTGTGGTGGAGCGCCGTCACCATGGCGACCGTCGGCTACGGCGACATCTTCCCGGTGAGCCTCGAGGGTCGGGTCGTGGCCATCGCCACGATGATCGTCGGCATCGGCATGTTCTCGGTGATCACCGCCAAGCTCGCCGAGGTGCTGTTCGTGCAGCGCAACACCGCCAACCGGCGCGAGCTGCTGGTGCAGGACCACACGCTGATCGTCGGGTGGTCGCCCAAGGTCTTCACCCTCATCGAGGAGCTCGTCCTCGCCAACGCCAGCGAGGAGTCGGCGCTGGTCGTCGTGCTCGGCACCGAGGACTCGTTCGTGATGCAGGACATGATCGAGGCCGAGGTCCAGTCCTTGCGCCACGCCACGACCCGCGTGGTGACGCGCACCGGCGATCCGCGGTCGCTGCCGGACCTGGCACGCTGCCATCCGGAGTCGGCGCGCAGCGTGATCGTCGTCACCGACGACGAGAGCGACGCCGCGGTCGTGCGAGCGCTGCTGGCGCTGCAGGCGGTGGCGCCCGACGCCGACACCCCGGTGATCGCCGAGCTCGACGACCCGGCGACGGCCGAAGCGATCCGGCGCGGCTTGGGCCCGCGCTTCACCCTCATCGACCCCACGACGTTCCTGGCGCGCACGGCGGCACAGGCATGCCAGTCGCCCGGCATCGCCGCCGCCTACGACACCCTGTTGCAGTTCGCCGGCGCCGAGATCTACGTGCTCGAGGTCCCCGACGTCGTCGGTCGCACGTTCGCCGAGGCGCAGTGGTGCTTCCCCGACGTCTGTCTGATCGGCGTGCACCGGGACGGCACGGCGCGACTCAACCCGCCCGGCGACCTCGTCATCGACACCGGCGACCGGCTCGTGCTGCTCGCCGAGGACGACAGCGCCGTCCACGTCGATCTCGATGCCGTCGCGGCGGCGCCACCACCACCGGTACCCAGCCCGGCGCCGTCCACTCGGCCTCGGTCGGTGCTCGTGCTCGGCTGGAGTCGCATCGGCCCCCTGGTCGTGACCGAGCTGACGGCGTACCTGCCTCCCGGCTCACGCATCACCGTGGCCTACGACCCCGAGCTGGCCGGCGCAGCCGGCCCGGTGCCACCGGGCACCGGCGACATCGCCGTGGTGACGCGCGCCGCCCACGGCCACGCCTACAGCTCGCTGCTCGACGAGCTGGGCACCGACACGGTCGACCAGGCGATGGTGCTGTGCTACCGCCAGGGCATCTCCCCCGACGAGGCCGACGCCCGTGCCCTCACGACGACGCTGCACCTGCGCAGCCACCTGCGAGCCACGGGCCGCGACGCCACGATCCTGACCGAGCTGCTCGACGAGCGCGACGCGGCGTTGGCCGAGGCCGCCACGGCCGGCGACTTCATCCTGTCGGACCGCCTCGTGAGCCTGCTCCTGGCGCAGCTGTCCGAGACGCCGATGCTGGCGACGGTCTTCGACGACCTGCTCGATCCCGCCGGGTCCGAGCTCTACGCCAAGCACGCCACCCGCTACGTCGGCGCCGATCAGCCGACCACCTTCGCGGCCCTGGTGGCGGCGGCACAGGCCCGGGGGGAGATCGCCGTCGGCTTCCGCCACGGCGACCGCGGCCAGACGACGATCAACCCACCCAAGGCCATGCCGGTCACGCTCGGGCCCGGCGATCAGGTGCTGGTGTTCGCGGCCGACGCCACGTGATCGGCACCTCGCCGCCCGAGCGTCGCACCGATTCGGGGCGCGCCGCGCCGCCTCGGTAGGGTGCGCCAACCGCACGGACGACGGAGGACGAAGAGCAATGGCTGACATCGGGTTCGACGGCAAGGTCGCGATCATCACGGGCGCAGGCGGCGGCCTGGGCCGGTGCCACGCCCTGGAGCTGGCCAAGCGCGGCTGTCGCATCGTGGTGAACGACCTCGGCGGCTCCGTGTCCGGCGAGGGCGGCTCCGAAGGACCGGCGCACGACGTCGTGCGCGAGATCGAGGCGCTCGGCGGCGAAGCCGTCGCCGACGCCAGCTCGGTGGCCACGCCCGAGGGCGGCGAGGCGATCGTGCAGGCGGCGCTCGACGCGTTCGGCACGGTCGACATCGTCATCAACAACGCCGGCATCCTGCGGGACAAGTCGTTCCACAACATGACCCCCGACCTGCTCGAGCCGGTCCTCGACGTGCACCTCAAGGGTGCCTTCTACGTCACCCAGCCGGCCTGGAAGGTCATGCGCGAGAAGAACTACGGCCGCGTGATCAACACCGCGTCGAACGCCGGCATCCTCGGCAACTTCGGCCAGGCGAACTACGGCGCCGCCAAGATGGGCCTGTGGGGCTTCACCAAGGTGCTCGCCCAGGAAGGCGCCAAGCACAACATCAAGGCCAACGCCATCGCCCCGGTCGCCAAGACCCGCATGACCGAGCAGCTGCTCGGCCCGCTCGGCGACAAGCTCGAGCCCGAGCTCGTGACCCCCGTCGTCGTGTGGCTGGCCCACGAGGACTGCGACGTGACGGGTGAGGCCTACTCGATCGCCGGCGGACAGGTGAGCCGCTTCTTCGTCGGGCGCACGCCCGGCTACTACAAGCACGACCTCACCGCCGAGGACGTGCGGGACCACTTCGCCGAGATCCGCGCCGAGGACGGCTACTCGGTGCCCGGCGGCATCAACGACGAGCTGCGCCTGCTGCTCGACGTCCTCAAGGACTGATCGGCACCTCGGCCCGGGCTACGGGTCGACGTAGATGAACGAGTACCCCTCGTCGCGATAGGGCACCCCGGTCGCGTCGAGGGCCTCGGCCCAGTTGCCGGTGCAGCTGCGGTCGCTCTGCTCCATGCCGTGGTCCGCGGTCACGAAGAAGGCGGTGCGGTCGAGCACCCCGGCGCGCTCGACGGCGTCGAGCAGCGCGCCCAGCCGGGCGTCGGTGTCGGCGACGCTCGCCGCTGCGATCTCCGAGTACGGCCCGCCCTCGTGGAACGCGGCGTCGGTCAACGAGAAGTTCACCCAGGAGAACCGCGGCAACGGCCAGTCCCGGCCGCGGAACGACCCCGACCAGATGCCGACGAACTGCTCGACGGCCGTGTGGTCGATGAGCGACGACCACCGGTACTCCTTGACCGGGCGCACGAAGCGCTGCGTCGTGTGGGGCAGCTCTTCGACGGGCGGCGGTCGGTCGATCGGCTCGCCCGCCCGCATCGCCGCGAAGATCGAGTGGTCTGCGCCCGTGTCGCAGGGCTCGTTCACCGAGATGGCGGTGCTGCCGGGGAAGGAGCGGTGCACGGCGTCGAAGAGCGTCTCGACCCCCGGATCGAGCCGCTGCATGGCCGTGACCCAGTGGGCCGGCGAGTTGGTGATCACCTGCTCGCCGGCGGCCCGGTCCCACCAGGCGTTGTGCAAGATGCCGTGATGGCCCGGGTGGGCGCCGGTGAGGATCGAGGTGTGGTTCGCCAGCGTCACGGTGGGCAGGCTCGACGTGGCGCCGAACCGGTAGGTGGTGCCCGCGGCCATCAGGCGCGCCAGGTTGGGCGCCTCGCCGCGGGCAGCCAGGTCGTACAACACGTTGGCGTTGGCGCCGTCGAGCAGGACGCCCACCACGTGCGCCGGCGCCGCCTCTCCGGCGGCCAGCACCTCCGCCAGGACGTCGCCGTCCTGGCGGCGCAGCAGGGCGTCGTCGCGCCGATCCCCGTTCGATCCGACGCCTCCACACGGTTCGGCGCCGAGGAGCGCCAGCACGGTCGGCGCCAGGTCGACCAGCCGGCAGGCGGCGTCGACCATGCCGCCGGCGCGCACGCCGGCGCCGGCGATCACGAACGGCGCCCGCGACTGCACCACCGAGATCGAGCCGTGCTCACCGAGATGCCCGCCCTGGTCCTCCCAGTTGTGCGCCGACGTGTGGATGGCGACGAGGTCGGGCGCCGCCGGCGCGTCGAACAGCTGCGCCAACTGCTCGAACGCCCGTGGGTAGGCGTTCGCCGCCCGGTCCGGCGAGGCGTGTGCCTGCTCCTCGGTGAGCGGGGTGAACCGGTCGACGTCCTGGTGGGCCAGCGGGTCGCGCCCGTCGACCGCATCGACCACGAACTGCCAGCCCGTGCCGTCGGCCACCCGATGGAACCGCACCCGCCCCTCGGGCGACGTCGCCTGGTAGTGCCCCACCCCGGCGCCGTCGGGATCGTGCTCGAGCACCATCTCGACGATGTGCGCCACCGCCGGATCCAGCAGCGCCGCACGGGCACGCGCCACGTCCTCGCGGTGGGCATCGCTCCCCGGCGCCACCGTCGTCGTGTCATCCGCCATGGCGCGCCAAGCTAGCGGCGACCGCTCGCCCCGTGTCGATCAGGTGACCGGACCCTCGAACACGACGATCACGCGCTCGAAGCCGGCGGCGGTGAAGATGCCCTCGAGGAACGTGCGCGTGTTCTGCTGGGCCAGCGCCCGCAGCTCGCTCTCGTCGGCGGCGGTGGACAGCTTGTCCTCTGCCCGCTGGACGAGCTGTTGGTCGTCGGTCGGGTCGCCCGACGTGACGGCGTCCTCGAAACGGTCGAGCAGGCCGCGGTCGCGGGCGGCGACGTACGAGCGCTCGGCGTCGAGATCCGCCTCGGTCAGCTCCGGCTCGGGCACGCGCACCGTGATCGTCGAGCCGTCCTCGGACACCTCGATGGCGTCGTCGCCGAGTTGGGAGAAGTCGACGTACCCCTCGACATCGCCCTCGGCCACGTAGATCACCCGCTCGCCCTTGACGAAGTCCGGCAGGTAGTCGGCGTCCTGTTCGATGTCGACCACGGTGGTGAAGCGGCCGGTCGCCGCCACGTAGCGGCTCAGGTCGCGCAGCTCGGCGAGCACGACGGCGTGGTCGCGCTCGACCTCGGTGGTCGACCACACGTTCGGCAGGGTGCGCACCAGCAGCACGACGGCGAGGATGACACCGGCGGCGATGCCGATGCCGACGGCGATGCCCTTGCCGGCGGACGCCGCCACAGATGAGGCCTTCACAGCGCGCAGGCTACCGGCCGTCTCCCGCGTCGAGCGCTCGGCCCGACGGCCAGACCTCCTCGGTGGCAGCGGGGTCGGTGAGCAGGTCCTCCGCCAAGCGGACCAGCTCCTCCTTGGCCGGCGGCCGCAACGGGAGCTTGGTGACCTTGCGCACACCCGCCGCCGACGTCCCACCACCGATCGCCACGCCGACCACCGGGACCAGGGAGCGGGCGAACCGCCGGGCGGTGCGCTCGATCAGCTGTTGGCCCAGCCAGTCGGCGGCCTCGCGCACCACCCGCACGTTGGCGCGCCGGTTGGCCGAGTTGCCGAAGCCGCCGGCCTCGGCCAGATCCGTCACCACGATGGCGGCGTCCGGCGACCGGTGGGCGCGCTCGTACTGCACCGTGCGCGCCGAGGCCGCGACGTAGGTCTCGAGCACCTCACCGGCCACGGCGGCGACGATGGCGACCGTCACCGCCGTCCCGGCGCTGCCCAGCACGGCCAGCTCCTCGGCGAAGGCGGCGCCGGCACCACCGGCACCGGCCATCGCCACGTGCTTCCACTCCGCCGACGCCGGCACCGGGGCGTGGACGGCGGCGACGATCAGCACCCGTTCCGCGTGCACCACCCGGCTCGCCACGCGCTGGAGCACCTGCTGC
>JAGQTE010000002.1 GCA_020439175.1 Acidimicrobiales bacterium
CGGGGATGGCGTCGAGCGCCCGCGCCAGCTCGTCGTGGGCGTGGCGCTCGGCGGCGACGGCGCCCTCGATCCGACGTCGCTCGGCGAGGAGCGCGTGGTCGGCCTCCGCCAGGCGCCGGCGCGTCAGCACCAACGCCACGGCCAGCACGACCGCCACGGCCGTGACGCCGCCCAACAGCAGCCCGAGCATCGTCGCGTCCGGTTCCGCTAGCCCTCGACGGCGCCGTCGCCGTTGACCGGCGGCGCCACGGGCACCTCGAGGTGGCCGTACTGGGTGGCGGCGTACTCGACGCGCGCCTTATGCCGGGCGGCACCGGTGTGCTCTGGCAGCCAACCGGTCACCATGAACTCCACCCGGTTGCCGATGTTCACGGCGTGGTCGCCGATGCGCTCGTAGTACCGGCCGATCAGCGCCAGCTGGACGGCGACCTGCAGCTCGAGGCCTTGGTCGTCGTGCTCTTCGAAGATGGCCTGGATGTAGTCGCGGTGCAGCGTGTCGAGACGACCGTCCATGTCGTCGAGCGCCGCCGCCAACGCCGCATCGCCCTCGGCGTAGGAGTCGATGGACAGGCGGAACAGGCGCACGGCCTCCTCGGACATCTCCTCGATCAACCGGCGCAGCTTGGGGCTGAACTCGGCGCCGTAGATGCGGCGCGCCGCCTTGACGATGTTGATGACCAGGTCGGCCGAGCGCTCGATCTCCGACGTCAGCTTGAGGGCGCAGATGAGCGCCCGCAGGTCGGTGGCGACCGGCGCCTGCAGGGCGAGCACCTGGAAGCAGTGGTCCTCGACCAGCACGGTCAGCTCGTCGACGACGTCGTCCTCCTCGATCAGCGCCTGGGCCGCACGCAAATCGCTGGCGAGCAGCGCCTCGGTGCCGCGCGGGATGAACTCGGTGACCATCGCCGCCATCCGCACCAGCTCGGCGCGGATCTCGTCGAGCTCCTGGTGGAACGCACGCTTCTCCGTCATCCGAACCGACCCGTGACGTAGTTCTCGGTGCGCTGATCGGTCGGCGTCGAGAAGATCCGCTCGGTGGCGTCGAACTCGACGAGCAGGCCGGTGCGCGTGTCGTCGATGTCGTTGACCTCCGCCGTGAAGAACGCCGTCCGATCGCTCACGCGAGCGGCCTGCTGCATGTTGTGGGTCACGATCACGATCGTGTACTCGTGCTTGAGCTCGGCCATCAGATCCTCGATCCGGGCCGTGGCGATGGGGTCCAGCGCCGAGCACGGCTCGTCCATCAGCACCACCTCCGGCCGTGTGGCGATGGTCCGGGCGATGCACAGCCGCTGCTGCTGCCCGCCGGACAGCCCGATGCCCGACTTGCCCAGGCGGTCCTTGACCTCGTCCCACAGCGCCGCCTTGGTGAGCGCCTCCTCGACGATCTCGTCCAGGTCGGCCTTCTTGCGGATCCCGGCGACCTTGGGCCCGAAGGCGACGTTGTCGTAGATCGACTTGGGGAAGGGGTTGGGCTTCTGGAACACCATGCCGATGCGCTTGCGCACCTCGACGGGGTCGACGCGGTCGTCGTAGAGATCGACCCCGTGGTAGAGCACCTGGCCCGTGACCCGGGCACCGACCACCAGGTCGTTCATGCGGTTCAGGCACCGCAGCACCGTCGTCTTGCCACAGCCCGACGGACCGATGAAGGCCGTGATCTCGTTCTTGCGGATCGTCATGTCGACGCCGCGCACGGCGCAGAACTCGCCGTAGTGCACCGCCAGGTCGGCGAGCTCGAACACCGCCTGTGACGGGTCCAGCGGTCCCTCGTCGCCCGGACCGGCGGCGGCTTCCGGCTCCGACGGCGCCACGGCGGAGGGCTCGACGGATGACGGGTCGGCCGTCGGACGGCCGGGGGCAGCCTCGGGGTCCGCTGCGGTCTGGGACTCGGTCACGTCGGCGTGGCTCCTGAGGTCGAGGTCGCTCATCGGTCGGCTCCGCTCCGCGTCAGATCGTACCGACCCGACCCTAGGGGCGCCGCATGACCGATCCCCTGCTCGCGGGTGAACGGGAGGTGAACCGCAGGCGAACGGTCCGTGGCCAGGGCGGCCGGTTCGCCTCGGTCGATCAGGCGGCGCTCGTGGCGGCCGGCGGCGCGGTGGGCGGGGTGACCTCCGGCGGCTCGTCGCCGCTGTCGCGGGCGACCCCGGCCAACCCCAGCTCGACCAGGCCGACGATGGCCACGATCACCAGGAACCAGAACCAGGTGGTGGGCAGGATCAGCAGCGCCAGCACGCCGACGGCCAGGACCCCGACCCGCACGCCGGTGATGTTGTCGGCGAACCAGCTGTGCTCGGCGGCCGCCTGTCCGGCGAGGCGCTCCGACGTCGAGCGCGCCGCACCGAATCCCAGCGCCACCTGGTGGCGCAGCCACACGGCCGGGCGGCTCGGCCCGGTCAGGAACGCCAGGACCACGACGATGATCCCCAGCACGACGATCCAGGTGAGCAGGCCGCGCAGCGTGCCGGCGACCTCCTCGATGGTGGCCCGGATGGCGCCGCTCGTCGTGGGGTCGCGGATCTGGTCGATGAGCTGCTCGACGAGGTTGCGCACGATGGCTCGGGCGGCGGCGATGGTGACCACGGCGCCGAGGGCCAACTCGAGCAGCGCCAACCGCCGGCTGCGCGCCAGGAAGATCGTGACGCCGGCGAGCACGACCGTCAGCGCCATCAGCAGGTTGACCAGCCGGGCGAACATCGTGAAGAACGACTGCGCCGCCGCGAGGCGGTCGCTCTGGAACACCTCGATCACCCCGAAGTCGTCCGGCAGATCCCGCCCGAGGTACGACTCGAGCTCGGCTCGGGCCTGGTCCGGCGGTGTGTCGGGCCCGATGTCGGGGACCGGCTGGCCGTTGCCGATCAGGTCGGGCGCGACCCCCGCCACGAGCCCCAGCACCTTGCCCATCAGCGGCATGAGGTTGAGGTACACGACCCCGTCGACGACCGACACGCGCCCGGGCTCGCCCTCGAGCAGGCGGACGAGCTGCTCGTGGGTGAAGCGGTTCACCCCGATCCACAGCTCGTGGAACTGGTCGGAGGTGATCACCCGGTAGCTGGCGTCCTGGACGATCCCCTCGAGGCCTTCGGTGATCGGCGCCGCCAGGATGCCGGCGCGCTCGGGCAGGACGTCCCGGATCCTGGTCTGGACGTCGAGCGCGCTCATCAGCTCGGTGGTGAGGCGCACCGACAACGCCGTGGCCACCTCGGTGTTCTGCGGCAGGTCCCCGACCAGCTCGATCCAGTTGTCGGTGTCGTACACCGAGCTGCGCACCCAGTAGCCGACCACGCTGGCCAGCAACGAGATGCACGTGAGCACGACGAGCACACCGGTGAGCACCTGACGGGACCGACGGCGAAACGTGCTGTCGGTGCCGGCCTCGGCGAGCTGCGCCTGCAGGTCCGCGACCTGGTGCTTGAGCTCGTCGACCTCATCGCCCGGGGCGGCGTCACCCGCCGGTGCCGTGTCGTCCGCAGGGGCTGCGTCGTCGGCCATCGGTGCTCCTCGCGTCCGCACGGCGCCCGCCGTGCCGTCAGTGCGGCTGCAAGGCTACGTGTGCTGGGCCCCGCGGCGGTTCCACCAGTCCAGGAAGGTGGCGAGCACGTCGCGGTCGCGCCGGTAGGTGAGCCGCTCGTGCGCGTCGGCGACACCCAACCAGACGATCTCGTCGACCTCGTCGTTGGGCATGAAGTCGGTCGACCGACCCGCCCGCGCGTGCTTGCCGTCGGGCACCATGGCCCAGTAGCGCACCTCCTTGGCGCGCCCCTGGTTGTCGACGTAGGCGATCGAGATCAGCTTGTCGAGCAACGTGCAGGCCAACCCGGTCTCCTCGTGCACCTCGCGCCAGGCGCCGTCGCGCCAGCGCTCCTCCGGCTCGAGCTTGCCCTTGGGGAAGGTCCAGTCGTCATAGCGCGGCCGGTGCACGAGCAACAGCTCCGGTCGCCGCTCGGGCTTGGCCCGGAACACCACGCCGCCGGCGGCGCGCACCTCGGCGACGGCGGGCTCGGCCGGTGGGTCGGCGCTCACCCGGCGGACCGCCGCCGCTGCAGCGCGAGCTCCTGCAGCCGGACGTGCGTGTCGATGCCCTCGACCGTCGGGACCTGCGTCCACACGTCGTCGAGCAGCCGCCACGCCAGCACGTCGTCGTCGAGGTTGACCCGCAGGACCTCGGCCACCTCGTCGCGCAGCTCCGGGGCCTCGATGGGCACGAGCGCCTCGACCCGGCGGTCGAGGTTGCGCGGCATCAGGTCGGCCGACCCCATCAGGAAGACCGGCTCGCCGTCGGCGCCGTGGGCGAAGTGGTAGACGCGGGCGTGCTCGAGGAACCGCCCGATGATCGAGCGCACCCGGATGTGCTCGCTGAGCCCGGGCACCTCGGCGCGCAGGCAGCAGATCCCGCGGACGATGCAGTCGATCTGGACACCGGCGGCGGACGCCTCGTAGAGCACGTCGATGAGGTCGGGGTCGACCAGGCTGTTCATCTTCAGCACGATGCGACCCTCGGTGCCGTGGCGCATCTCGTTGCGCACGAGCTCGACGAGCCCCGGGCGGATGTCGCGCGGCGCCACCAGCAGCTTGTCGTAGACGGTGTCGCGGGCGTACCCGGTCAAGAAGTTGAACAGCTGGGTCAGGTCCTCGCCGATGCTGCGATCGGCGGTGAGCAGCCCGAGGTCCTCGTACAGGCGAGCCGTGCGGGGGTTGTAGTTGCCGGTGCCGATGTGGCAGTAGCGGCGCACGCCGTCGGTCTCGTCCCGCACGACGAGCGTCGTCTTGGTGTGGGTCTTGAGCCCCACCAGGCCGTACACGACGTGCACCCCGGCGTTCTCCAGCTCGCGGGCCCACTCGATGTTGCGCTGCTCGTCGAAGCGGGCCTTGAGCTCGACCAGCGCCACCACCTGCTTGCCGCGCTCGGCGGCGCGGATGAGCGACTCGATGATCGAGGAGTCCCGCGTCGTGCGGTACAGGGTGAGCTTGATCGCCAGGACCTTCGGGTCGATCGACGCCTGGCGGATGAAGGCCTCGACCGAGGTCGTGAACGAGTCGTACGGGTGGTGCACCAGCAGATCGCCCTGGCGCAGCTCGCGGAAGAAGTCGATCGACTGGTCGTCCTCGGCGGTCGCCAGCCGGGAGCGCGTGACCGGCACCCACACCGGGTCCGCCAGATCGGGCTTGTCGAGGGCGTGCACCGACCACAGGCCCGAGAGGTCGAGCGGGCCGGCGAGGGTGTAGACGGCGTCGTCGTCGATGTCGAGCTCGCGCACCAGCAGATCTCGGATCTCGTCCGTCATGGTGTCGTCGATCTCGAGCCGCACAGCGCGGCCGAACCGACGGCGGCGCAGCTCCAGCTCGACGGCGGCGAGCAGGTCGTCGGCCTCCTCCTCCTCGAGCGTGAGGTCGGCGTTGCGGGTGACGCGGAACGGGAAGTGCCCCTCGATCTCCATGCCGGGGAAGAGCCGATCGAGGTGGAAGGCGATGACCTGCTCCAGCGGGATGAAGCGCTCGCCGTCGGGCATCACGACGAAGCGGCTGAGCACCGGGGGCACCTTGACGCGGGCGAACCGGCGGGTCCCGTCGGTGGGGTCGACCACGATCACCGCCAGGTTCAGCGACAGGTCCGAGATGTACGGGAACGGGTGGCCCGGATCGACGGCGAGCGGCGTGAGCACCGGGAAGACCCGGTCCTCGAAGACCTGATCCAGGTAGACGAAGTCGTCCTCGTCGGCGTCGGCGTAGTCGGAGAACACGATGCCGTGCTCGGCCAGCCCGGGCACGACCACCTTGGTGAACAGCTCCTCCTGCCGGGCGAGCAGCTCGGTCACGCGCGCCCGGACCTCGGTGAGCTGCTGGCTGGGGGTGCGGCCGTCGGGCGTCGTCGCCGAGATGCCGGCGAACACCTGGTCCATCAGGCCCGCCACCCGCACCTGGAAGAACTCGTCGAGGTTCGACGAGAAGATGGCGAGGAACTTGGCACGCTCCAGCCATGGGGTGTCGTCACGATCGGCGCTGGCGAGGACCCGTTCGTTGAAGTCCAGCCAGCTCAGCTCGCGGTTGACGAAGCGGGCCGGGTCGGCGGCCAACTCCGTGCGGGCGGAGGCCGCCTCGCGTGCGTCGAGGTCCATTCGGGTCAGGCTAGCGAGGCGCCTCGATGCCGGGCAGAGGCGAACGGCCCGGCGCGACCGGCGCTCAGGACTCGCTCGGCGCGGCCTCTGCGGCGGCCGCGGCCGGGACGACCTCGTCGTCCTCGGGGATGCCCAGGTCCCACTCGAGGATCAGGTGCTCGCGCTCGGCGTCTCGCACGACCCGCTCACGGTTGCGGCGGAACTGCGGATCGTGCGCCGGCAGCAGCAGGAGGCGTGCCATGACCCGGTCGCGGAACCCGTCGATGACGTCGCGGTCGCCGGAGATGCCCCGCACCTCCCAATGGGGGGCGACAGGCCCCAGGTAGATCACCCGGACGTGGCCCTTGGGCGGCTCGATCGGCTCGTCGGTCATGGTCATCGTGACAGCGTACCCCTGCGACCCGGGCGCTCAGCCACCCGGCTCGGTGGTGCTGGTCGACGATTGCAGGTCCCGGCGGGACCCGACCGTGGCCTCCAGGTCGAGGCGCTCGCCCCGGCGTTCGACGGTGATCGTGATCGTGTCGCCGGGCTGGTGCTCGCGGATGGCGGCCACGACGTCGGAGCTGGTGGCGGTGGACTCGTCGTCCACGGCCACGATGACGTCGCCGACACGCAGGTCCGCCGCCTCGGCCGGGCTGCCGTCCTGGACCTCCTGCACGAAGGCACCGGTCGTGGCGTCGACGGAGTACTCCTCGAGCGTGGCACCCGAGGTGTCGGCCACCGACGTCGACGACACGCCGAGGAACGCCGTGTCGAGCGTGATGGTGGCCTTGCCGTCGCGGATGTCGTCGATCAGGGGACGGATCTTGTCGATCGGGATGGCGAAGCCGATGTTCTGGGCGTCCGAGATGATGGCGGTGTTGATGCCGACCACCTCGCCGGCGGCGTTGAGCAGCGGTCCGCCCGAGTTGCCGGGGTTGATGGCGGCGTCGGTCTGCAACAGGTTGCGCAGCGTCAGGTTCGGGGCCTGGATGGTGCGGTCCTTGGCCGACAGGATCCCCGTCGTGACCGTCGGCCGGCCACCGAGGTTCAGGGCGTTGCCGATCGCCACCACGGCCTCGCCCACCGCGAGGTCGTCCGACGATCCCAGGGTGGCGGCGCGCAGATCGGAGGGCGGGTCCACGATCTGCACCAGCGCCACGTCGTCGTCGGGCATGGAGCCGACGAGCTCCGCCTGCACCTCGGTGCCGTCCGCCAGCGTCAAGGTGATGCCGCCGGTGGCGTTCACCACGTGGGCGTTGGTGAGCACGAGGCCGTCGTCGGAGATGATCACGCCCGTCCCGGCACCGCCGAACAGCGCCGACGGATCGCCCTCACCGGTGTGCACCGACACCACGGACGCCTCGGTCTCGTCGAGGATGCCGGCGACGTCGGGCACGGCCCCGGGCGCGGCGCTCGCCGCCGGTTGCGACGACCGGGGACTGCCGGCCGCCACGAAGACGAGCGAGGTGACCAACGCCGCCACGACCGCCGACACCAGCCCGACCAGCACGGCGAGTCGGGCGCCGGTGAGCGGCGGACG
>JAGQTE010000518.1 GCA_020439175.1 Acidimicrobiales bacterium
GCCCGGCTGCGGCGCGAGGCGCCCGTGTATCGCAACGAGGACCTCGGCTTCTACGCGCTCAGCAAGCACGACGACGTCCTCGCCGCCCTGCACGACACCGAGGTGTTCTGCTCCCGTCACGGGATCACGCTCGAGCCCCGGAGCCCGCTGCCGTTGCTGTTGACGATGGACCCGCCCGAGCACACCGACATGCGCAGCCTGATCAGCCGCGGCTTCACCCCCCGGCGGGTGGCGGCGATGGAGGAGCAGATGCGGGCCCTGTCGCGCAAGCACCTCGACCGGTTCCGCGACGCCGGCACGTGTGACCTGATCGCCGACTACTCGGGGCGCCTGCCGATGGACGTCATCTCGACGATGCTCGGCGTGCCCGAGGAGGACCAGGAGCAGATGCGCATCTGGTCCGACGCCATGATGGAGCGTGAGGACGGCAACCCCGACATCCCGCCGGCGGGCATCGAGGCCGGGGCGAACGTCTACAACTACTTCACCGAGCTCGTGGCCGAGCGGCGCCGGCACCCGACCGACGACCTCACCAGCGCCTTCCTCGAGGCCGAGCTCGACGGCGAAGGCCTGAGCGACCTCCAGGTCGTCAGCTTCTGCTTCTTGTTCATCGTCGCCGGCAACGAGACGACGACGAAGCTGATCGGTAACGCCCTGTACTGGCTCGCCGCCCATCCCGATCAGCGCGCCGCCGTGTACGCCGACCCGAGCCGCATCCCCGACGTCGTCGAGGAGGTGCTGCGCTACGAGGGGTCGACGCAGCAGATCGCCCGCACCCTGACCGCCGACGCCACCGTGCGCGATGTGACCATGCCCGAGGGGTCCAAGGTGCTGTTGCTGCTGGGATCGGCCAACCGCGACGAAGACGTCTTCGTCGATCCCGAGGTCTTCGACATCGACCGGCGTCCGACCCGCCACATCGCTTTCGGTCACGGCGCCCATGTCTGCCTGGGCGCCGCCATGGCCCGGCTCGAGGCCCGCCTGGCCATCGAGGACCTGCACGAGGCGATGACGGACTACGCCTTCGACGAGGACACGCTCGTGCGGTTCAACTCCGGCAACGTGCGCGGCTACGCATCGATGCCGATGACGTTCACGCCCCGCTGAGCGTCGCGCCGGCTCGGCGAGGCGCGTCCACCGCCGGTACGGTCTGGCCCCAACGCGGTGGGCCGACGGGGTCGCCGCCGGGGGGAGGAACGCATGAGCGGATCGGGTGAGCCACGGCTGGCGTTGACGACCGAGGCGGACTGGGACGACGACACGCGCGCCCTGATGGAGGGCTCGGGTGGGCTCAACATCTTCCGGGCGCTGGCCAACCACCCGAAGCTGCTCAAGCGGTGGTTGGTGTTCGGCTCGCACGTGCTGGCCAAGTCGTCACTCTCCGAGCGCGACCGCGAGCTGGCCATCCTGCGCACCGGGTGGCGCTGCGGCTCGGCGTACGAGTTCGGTCAGCACACGGTGATCGGCGTCCGCGCCGGCATCACCGACGACGAGGTCCGGCGGCTGACGGTCGAGGCGCTCGACGGCTGGTCGCCGCCGGAGCGGGCGCTGCTCGCCGCCGTCGACCAGCTCGTCGCCGACCACGACCTCGACGACGCCACCTGGTCGGCGCTGGCCGAGGGCCGCACCACCGAGCAGGTCATGGACCTCGTCTTCGCCGTCGGCCAGTACGTGCTGGTGTCGACGGCGCTGCGGACCTTCCGGGTGCCGATCGACGACGGCATGCCGGGGTTCCCGTCGTGAGCGGCGACTGGCCCGAGGGCGCCACCACGCCGTCGGACGGGCGGCTCGCCGGCAAGGTCGCCGTCGTCGTCGGCGCAGGGCAGACACCCGGCACCACGATCGGCAACGGCCGCGCCACGGCGCTGCGCTTCGCTGCCGAAGGGGCGCGCATCGTCGCCGTCGACCGCTCGGCCGATTCGGCGCAGGAGACCTGCGACCTGATCGCCGCCGCCGGCGGCGAGGCGGTCGCCGTGGCGGCCGACATCCGACAGGAGGATGACTGCGCCGCCGCCGTCGCGGCCGCGCTCGACGCCTTCGGCGTCATCGACGTGCTGCACAACAACGTCGGCATCGGTGCCGGGGACAGCAACGCCGTCGACCTCGACGTGCGCGGCTGGGAGCTCGTCATGGACGTCAACCTGCGCGGCACCTGGCTGATGTGCAAGCACGCCATCCCGGCGATGCGCCAGCGCGGCGCCGGTGCCATCGTCAACGTGTCGTCGATCGCCGCCGTGTGCAACGCGCCCCTCATCACCTACAAGGTGTCCAAGGCCGGAGTGAACGCCCTCACCCATCAGCTGGCGATGGACGAGGCGCGCCACGGCATCCGGGTCAACGCCATCATGCCCGGGCTGATGGACACGCCGATGGCCATCGAGAACGTGTCCAAGGCGTTCGGCGTCGACCGCGACGAGCTGCGGGCACAGCGGGCGCGGATGGTGCCGCTGCGCCGGCAGCAGGGCACCGCCTGGGACGTCGCCAACGCTGCGCTGTTCCTGGCGTCGGACGAGGCGGCGTTCATCACCGGCGTCGTGCTGGCGGTCGACGGCGGCCAGAGCGGCAAGGTGGGCTGACGTGCGCCACCCGTTGCTGCGACGCCTCGTCATCGCCGCCGCCGTGCTCGCCGCCGCCGGCGGGTGCGCATCCGGCGCCTCGGACGCCGGTCCGTCCTCGACCGGCGGTGCCACGAGCGGCACCGTCGCCGGCGGCACCGGCACGACGCTGGCCGTCGACAAGCACGTGCTGGCCACCCAGGTCGACCCGCCGGGCGCGCCGGGGATGACGCTGACGCTGATCGAGTACACGATCGCTCCCGGCGCCAAGCTCTCGCCCCACATCCATCCGGGCATCCAGCTGGCCTCGATCACCTCGGGCGAGCTGACCTACACGGTGCTCGAGGGCACAGTCGTGCGCACGCTCGCCGACGGCACGACGCAGGACCTCGTCGGCCCGACGACCGTCACGCTCGAGCCGGGCGACGCCGTGGCCGAGGTCGGCGATGCCGTGCACTTCGGTGCCAACGACACCGATCAGCCCATCGTCATCGCCGCGACGTTGCTCACGGAGGACGGGCAGGACCTGGCGGTCACGGTGACCACGGTCGCTCCCTAGGCGCCGAGTCACAGCTCGCGGTGACGCAACCGCCGGCCACGGCTCAGCGAGCGGCGACGTACAGGTGCTGGGTGGCGCTGCCGATCGGGCCGTCGGCGTCGTAGAGGGTGGCCTCGGCGCGCGCCGCGCCACCGGGGACGAGCCACGTGCGGGCATCGTTGGCCACCCATTCGCCGGTGGGTAGGCGGTGCAGGTGCACCGTCAGGTCCGGGTTGATGAACACGAGGGTCAGGATCGACGTCTCGCTGGCGATGCCGTTGCCGAAGTCCGCGGCGATCAGCGCACGGGTGCGCGGCGTGATCGGCTCGTCGTCGACGAGCGGCGCGTGCACCCGGAACCAGTAGGTCGCCGGCCCGGGCTCGACCGCCGAGCCGACGGCGCTGCGCAGCTCGACGGCGCTGGTGATGCCGATGCGGTCGGGCGCCAGCCCGATGGCCGCGGGTGCAGCCTCCGGGGGCGGGAACGTCGGGGGACCGTCGTGGACGGCGACGGGCGCCCCGTCGTCGGCGGCGCGCACCTGCAAGACGGTGGCCCGGGCCACCTCGGTGCCGGCGCGGTCGTCGATCGACACACCGATCAGGCGGACGCGGCGGCCGGGGCGCACGGTGGTGGTCCGCACGACGATGCCGGCCAGCGGCACCGGCCGCAGCAGCTCGATCGTGTACCGGACGGTGACGAGCGTCGGGTCGGGGTCGTACCGCTCGACGGCCCGGCCGATCAGCGCCGCCACCGGCCCGCCGTGGGCGGCGCCCTCGTCCCACGGCCCGCGCGCCAGCGCCGTGCCGACGAACCCGTCGCCGTCGGTGAGGAACATCGCCGGCGGCAGCGGCTCGCTCATCGGCAATCGGCGCAGACGCCGACGAGGTCGAGGCGGTGGCCCTCGACCGAGAAGTCCGTGCGGCGGGCGACGCTGCGCAGCGCCTTGTCGAGGTCGGCCTCGACGGCGGGGGTGAGGGCGAAGTCGCTGACCTGGCCGCACGACGTGCAGATCAGGTGGTGGTGGTGCTCGGTGAGGTCCTCGGCCAGCTCGTAGCGGGCGAAGTCGTCGCGGGTCACGATGCGGGTGACGGCGCCCACCTCCTCGAGCACGACCAGGTTCCGGTACACGCTCGACTGCGCCAGCGAGCGATCGGCGTCGAGGATCTGGGGGATCGTCATCGGCCCGTCGCCGTCGCGCAGCGCCGCCACGATCCGCTTGCGGCCGCTCGTGTAGCGCTGGTCGGCGGACCGCAACAGGGCGGCGACCTCGTCGTCGGTGGCATCGGTGCTCACGGGCGGCAGGCTACCCGGAAACTGAGAACGACCGAGAACCACCGCAGACGCCCCGGCGCGCCGGGAGCCGGCCGTTCGGGCTCAGTGGTGGTGGTGCGGCTGGTCGGTGTGGCGGGGGTGGTCCGGGTGCTCGGCGTGGTCGTGGTGGTCGTGGTGCGGGTCGTCGAGCAGCAGGTCGCCGTCCGCGCCGAGGCGCACCACCTGGCTGCCGAAGGCGCGGCGCAGCGCGTCGTCGCGCAGGACCTCGGCGGGAGGGCCGAGGGCGACCGGGCGACCGGCGACGAGCAGGACCTGGTCGCAGCGTCGGGCGTCGTCGAGGTCGTGGGTGGTGGTCACCACCGTGCGCCCGGCGGCGAGCTCGGCGTCGACGGCGTCGAGGATGGCCTGGCGCGACACGAGGTCGAGGCCGGTCACCGGCTCGTCGAGCAGCAGCAGGTCCGCCTCCTGCGCCAGCCCCTGGGCGACCATCACCCGCTGGCGCTGGCCGCCGGACAGGTGATGCAGCTGACGGTTCGCCAGGTCGGCGATGTCGAGGCGGTCGAGCGAGGCGGCGATGGCGGCCCGATCGGCGGCGGCGAAGCGGCGCAGCAGACCGACCCGGGGATAGCGGCCGAGGCCGACGGTGTCGCGCACGCTGATCGGCAGGCTGCGGTCGACCTCGGTGGACTGCAGCACCATGGCGACGGTCCCGCTGCCGGGCCGTGCGATGGTGCCGGCGGTCGGCTCCGCCAGCCCGGCGACGGCGCGCAGCAGCGTGGACTTGCCCGAGCCGTTGGGGCCGATGACCGCCAGGGAGGTGCCGGCCGGGACGTCGAGGTCCACATCGGTCAGCGCCACACGGTCGCCGTAGCGGACCTCGAGTCCGCGGATCGTCAGGGCATCGGCCACCCGACGAGCCTACGCCGGTCGAACAGGAGTGGTTCTCATCGCGAGTTGCGCGGGGTCGGCGAGCGCCCCTACGGTGGATCCGAAGTTGATAGTGAGTCTCACTCCTGTGCAGTCGGAGAACCGTGCCATGCGTCGTCGCCCCACACCCCTGACCCTGCTCGCCTGCGTGGCGGGCGCGTTGGCCCTGACGGCCGGCGCCTGCTCGAGCAGTGGCTCCGACACGGCGACCGGGGGAACGGCGGCCGGCGGCGGGAGCGGTGACAAGCCCACCATCGTGGTCACGACCAACATCCTCGGCGACGTGGTCGGCGAGCTCGTCGGCGACGAGGCCGAGGTGGTGACGATCATGCCGGTGGGCGCCGACCCGCACAGCTTCTCGCC
>JAGQTE010000519.1 GCA_020439175.1 Acidimicrobiales bacterium
CGTGGCCGGAGGTGGTGCACCCCCGCACCGGAGGCGGTGTGGCCGGCGATCCGTGGCACGCCCCGAGTGCGGCATGGCTGCTGCTGGCGCTGCGCCGCCTGCTGCTGGTCGAGCCGGGCGGCTGCTGGTGGGAGCGGTCGACGCCGCGGCCGGCCATCGCCGCCGCCGACCCGACCGCTGCGGTGCTCGACCTCGTGCCGATCCTGTCGTCGTCGTGGGTCGGGGCGCCCTTCGAGGTGCACGCCCTGCCGGCCAGCGTCGGCTCCGTCTCCTACGCCGTGCGGTGGCACGGTCCGCGCCCGGCGTTGCTGTGGGAGATCGATCCCCGGTCCGGCGTCGAGGGCGAACCACCGCTGCTCGTGTCGAGCGGCCTCGATCCGACCTGGTCGGCGCGCGCCTGGCGTGGCGAGGCGCTGCTGGCACCTCCGGTCGTCGTCGACCACGACCACGTGCACGACGATGCCCATGCGCATGGCCACGACCACGACGGACATGACCACGACCATGGGGCGCACGGGTGAACGGCGCCTACCAGGTCGGGCCGCTGTCCGAGGCCGAGGTGGTGCTCCAGGCGCTGCTGGTCGACCTCGGCGTGCCGGTGCCCGAGGTCGAGCGGGCCACCATCGAGGGGACGCTGCACCTGCTGGCGCTCGAGCGGCTGGTGTCGCTCGAGGCGGCGGCGTACACGCTCGAGCAGGTGGCCGCCACCACGGGCATCGGCGCCGAGCAGATCCGCGCCTACTGGCGGGCGTTGGGGTTCCCCGAGCCGCGGCCGGGCGAGCCGGTGTTCTCGGACACGGACCTCGAGATGTTGTCGGTCGTGCTGCCGTTCATCGCCGAGGGCGGCCTCGACGAGGCGGGCACCACCCAGATGGCGCGGGTCATCGGCTCGTCGCTGGCCAAGATCGCCACCGCCCAGATCGAGGCGATCGAGCGCGCCGTGAGCGAGTCGACCAGCGACGTGGTGGACGACGATCGGCTCGATGAGGACGTGCTCGAGGCGGTCGAGCAGGGTGACGCCGGGCTCGAGGCGCTCGACCCCGAGGTCGAGGCGGACCTGGTGGCAGCGGCTCGACGTGCCGCCGAGCTGCTGCCGATGATGCCGCGGCTGATGGAGTTCGTGTGGCGCCGCCACCTCGGCCACGCCGCGCGCCGGCGCATCATCCGCGCCGCCACCGAGGAAGAGGTCGACGACGTGTGCGTCGGCTTCGCCGATCTCGTCGGGTTCACCGCCGCCACCCAGGAGCTGCCCGAAGACGAGCTGGCCCACGTCGTGGACCGGTTCGAGTCCATCGCCTACGACTGCGTCGCCGTGCACGGCGGCCGGGTCATCAAGACCATCGGTGACGAGGTGATGTTCCTCACGGACTCGCCCAAGGCCGGCGCCGAGCTGGCGCTCGACCTGGCCGCCGCCTACCGCGCCGACCCCGACCTCTCCGACGTGCGGGTCGGCCTGGCCGCCGGCAAGGTGCTCGAGCGCGACGGTGACGTCTATGGCCCGGTCGTGAACCTCGCCAGCCGGATCGTGGCCATCGCCTTCCCGGGGTCGGTGGTGGTCGGTCCGAACCTGCACGCCTCGTTGGCCGAGGACGAGGCGTTCGAGCTCAAGTCGATCCGCAGCCACTACCTCAAGGACATCGGGCGGGTGCGGCTGTGGACGATGCGGCGGGCCGGCGAGCACGACGACGAGGCCGACCTGCGGGCCACGTCACGGCGAGCGGCGCGTCGTCGGTTCATCCTCGAGCGGCGCGAGCGGCGCCGCGCTGATGCCGTGCGGCGCGCCGACGAGGTGGCGCCCGACCTGGCGGTCGGCGACCTGCTCGACGTGCTGGAGGTCGACGAGCACGTCGAGGACGCCACCACCGGCGAGTACGAGGCGCTCACCGACGCCGTGCTGGCCTCGGACCTCGACGAGGAGACCCAGGTCGAGCTGCTCGCCGACATCGAGGCGGCGAAGCGGCTGCAGGACCTCGAGGAGCAGGCGGAGGCGTTGGCGGTGGAGGCCGACGCTGCGGCCGAGCGACGCATCGCCCAGATCGAAGAGGACGCCCGCCGCCGCATCGAGGAGATCGAGGCCGACAAGCGGCGCCAGGTGGAGCACGTCCTGTCCGAAGCCGAGCAGCGGGCGCAGAAGGCCAACGAGGAGGCGTCGCGCCGGGTGAAGCGGGTGGCGGAGGAGACCGAGCGCCGTGCCGAGCGCGCCGAGCGCGACGCACGGCGCGACGCCAAGCGGATGGCGGCCAAGGCCCGGTCGGAACGGGAGAAGGCCGAGGCCGAGCGCGAGAAGGCCGACGAGTCCTCGGGTGACCGGCGTCAGGGTGAGCGTCGGCGCCTCGGTCGTCGCTCGGGCGACGACGCAGACGCAGACGCCGACGGCGAGGCGTAGGTCAGCTGCCCGGGGCTTCGCGCAGGGTCGGGAACAGCACGACGTCGCGCAGGGTCGGGGCGCCGGTCAGGAGGGCCACGAAGCGGTCGATGCCGAGGCCGAGGCCGGACATCGGCGGCATGCCGTGCTCCATGCACTCGAGGAAGTCCTCCTCGAGCATCATCGTGTCCTCGTCGCCCTGGGCCCGCAGCGCCACCTGCTCCTCGAGGCGGGCGCGCTGATCGACCGGGTCGACGAGCTCGGAGTACGCCTTGACGATCTCCCAGGTGTTGACGACGACCTGGAACATGTCGAGGACCGACGGGTCGTCGTCGTTGCGGCGAGCGAGCGGCACCAGCTCGGTCGGCTGGTGGACGATGAAGCACGGCTGGATCAGGTGCGGGCGCACGGTGCGCTTGTAGAGGAGGTCGACCAGGCCGGCGTAGGAGACCTGCGACGCCGCCTCGTCGTCGGAGAGGAGCCCCGCCGCCTTGACGGCGTCGCGCAGGGCGTCGACCTCGCGCAGCGCCCGCAGGTCGATGCCGGTGCGCTCCGCCACCTCGGTACGGAAGTCGAGCTCGGGCCAGTCGCCGTCGAAGTCCAGATCGACGCCGTCGATGGTGACGGTGCGGCTGCCGGTGACGGCCTCGAGCGTCGACTGGATGAGCTCGCGCACCACCCGCATGTTGTCGCGGTAGTCCCAGTACGCCGCATACCACTCGAGCATCGTGAACTCCTGCAGGTGGGAGGAGTCGATGCCTTCGTTGCGGAAGTTGCGGCCGATCTCGTACACGCGGTCGAGCCCGCCGGCGACGGCGCGCTTGAGGTAGGTCTCGGGGGAGATGCGCAGGTAGAAGTCGCGGTCGAGGGCGTTGTGGTGGGTGCTGAACGGCTTGGCGGCGGCGCCGGCGGCGGCCGCCTGCAGGATGGGGGTCTCGACCTCGACGAAGTCCAGGTCGTCGAGGTAGCGGCGGATGTGGCTGATCGTCCGGGAGCGGGTCAGGAACCGGGCTCGGCTGTCGTCGTTGGCGAGCAGGTCGAGGTAGCGCTTGCGGTAGCGCAGGTCGGTGTCGTGCACGCCCGCCCACTTGTCGGGCATCGGGCGCACGGCCTTGTTGAGCACCGTGAGGGCGTCGACGCCGACGGTGTGCTCGCCCTTGTCGGTGGTCCACATGGCGCCGTCGATGCCGACGAAGTCGCCCATGGCGATCGACGCCGCCCAGGCCTTGAACACGTCGGCGCCCAGCTCGTTCTTGCGCAGCGAGAACTGGATGCGCTCGCCCGAGCGGTCCTGGAGCTGCCCGAAGGCGATGCCGCCCATCTTGCGGAACAGCATCACCCGGCCGGCCATGCGCACCCGGGCACCGTCGCTCGCCGCCTTGGCCTCGGGCACGAGGTGGTCGACCTCGTAGCGGTCCGCCGGGCGGAACTGCTCGTCGGCGGCGTCAGCGGGGGTGGAGGTGGTGGGGGCGTCGTCGGACGCGTCGGTGCTGTCGTCGGTCGTCATGGCGCCGCCATTGTTGCTGCCCTCCCGCCAAGTGGGCCAGTGCATAGCAGCTGAGGTGAGGTGGCGCGGAGCACGGACGCCTCGACGCCCGTTAGCGTGATGGCCCCGACGGGTGCTGGGTGGAGGTTGTCATGGGTGTCGAGGTCGGCGGACGGAACGTGTGGCGGCGTTGGCGAGCCGTGGCTGCCACGGTCATCGGCATCGCCGCGCTCGTCGCCGCGCGCCCGGCTGCCGGCACGGCCGAGCCGATCGCTGCGGCGCCTGCCGTGGCGGTGGCGACTCCCTCGGCAAGTCCGACGACCGGACCGGGCACCGACGAGGTCGTCTCGGTCGTCAACTACCCGAGTGCATCGTCGGCGGCGTCGACGGTCGTCCGGTCGATGGCGGAGCACGGCGAGGCCGGGTTGGCGCTCGCGGGCGACCTGACCGCCAGCCTGGTCGTCGGCGGGCAGGCGCTGGTCCCCACCGGCGGCTCCGACGTGTGGGTCTCCGCACAGCACGACGTCGGCACCGCGCCGGTATGGGTGCACCAGTTCGGCGGCGCCGGGCTTCAGGAGGACGTCGAGATCGCCAAGCTGTTCAGCCCCACGTATGGCCAGTTGGTGGCGTTCACCACCGACGCCGCGATCGACGTCGACGGCACCTCCATCGTGCCGGCGGGCGGAACGGCCGTGGTCGTGGTGTGGATCGACGGCGCATCGGGCGACATCGGCTGGGTGCACACGGTGGACTCGCCCGGCGACGACCGGCTCATCGATGTGGCGGGATACGGGACGCTGGGCGCCGTCGCCGTGGCGACATCGGCGCCGTTGGACGTCGGCGTCGACGCGACGGGCGCCGGCTACAGCGTCGTGACCTTCGGCGACGGCGGCGTGGTGCGGGGCGTCACCGACGCCGTCGACGAGGAATTGGTGTGGGGGACGTCGATCCCGTCGCTCGCGGCCGGCGACGAGGTCGTCCTGGCGTTCACCTACATCTCGCCCAGCGCCGTGCCCGGGACCACCCTTCCCTGGAACCAGTGGCCGTC
>JAGQTE010000520.1 GCA_020439175.1 Acidimicrobiales bacterium
CCCCACCCACCCCCAGCCAAACCACCAACCACACCAAACGCACCCAACACCAACAACGCCAAGCCGCCTAACCCACACGCAGGCCAACGGCCGGCAGGCGAACAGCGGGCAAACGGCGGACCGGCGGACCGAGGCAACGCACGCAACCAGCGCACGACCTCCCCAGCGATCCTTGACAACTGAACAAGCTCGGCGGCGGATCAGCCCATGGTCCGGGACCCGTCGATCGTCTCCCGGATGATGTCGGCGTGGCCGGCGTGCTGCGCCGTCTCGGCGATGAGGTGCAGCACCACCCGACGCGCCGACCAGCGCCCGCCCGCCTCGAACCACGGGGCCTCGGGCAGCGGGTGCTCGGCGTCGAAGTCGGTCACCGAGCGGAGGACGGACGCCGTGGTCCGGGCCGTCTCGGCATACGCCTCGAGCACCTCGGCCAGCGTCTGGTCGTCCCGCAACCGGAAGCGGTCCTCCCAGGCCTCGCCGTCCCCACCGGCCATCATGGCGTCGGCCCCGCCCTGCAGGAATCGGATCCAGGCCTGCTCCGTGCCCATGACGTGCTTGATGATCCCGCCGATGGACAGGGCGCTGGCCGTGGGCGCCATCCGGGCCTGCTCCTCGGTGAGGCCGTGCGCCGTGACGAGCAGGTAGCCCCGGTGGGCGGCGAGCGCCTGGAGCAGGTCGCCATGCTCCCGGCCGGCAACATCGGTCGGGCGTGGACGCTTGGCGGCGGCGAGTGCGTCGCCGGCGTCGCGTGCGTCAGCGGGCTCGATGGCGTCGGTGTGGTCGGTCACGGCTGGTCCTCCTGGTCGGGGCGTCGCCAGCGCAACCTAGGCACCACTGCGGACAGAAACCGTCCGCAACAACGAGGATTCCCGCCTGGCCTCTCTGTCCCCCGGCCTCGCCACCTCAGCCGGTGAACGCCGGCGTCGCCGGTGCCGGCAGCGCCGCGGCGGTCGTCGACGTCGGGGGCGTCGTGGTCGTGGATCCTTGGGCGGCGAGGCACGTGTCGACAGCCGGCTCGTCGGCGAGGCGCTGCTGCAGCCAGAGGGCCACTGCGTCGTCCGTCGCTCCCAGGATCGTGCCGTGATCGGCACCCTCGACCGTGCGGTAGTCGGTCACCTGGCCGGTGGTGCAGAGCCGGGCGAACAGGTCCGCCGTCCGCGCCGGGGACACGATCGGGTCGGCAGTGCCCTGCAGCAGCAGCAACGGCTCGTCGGCGCGCACGTTGCCCACGTCGTTCTCCACGAGCAGCGACGCTGCCGGCTCGGTCTGCGCTGGATCGTGCACATAGAACTGGTCCGGCGGCACGGTCAGGAACTGCTCGATGATCGTGTCGATGCACGACGTCGGCAGCACCGCCGCGGCGACGGCAGCCGTCTGCGGCCCCACATAGTCATCCGGATCGATCTCCGGGTGCTCGGTCGGGGCGCCGTACAGGGCCATCACCCCGACGATGTTCGCCACGATCCGATCGATGGGTCCGTAGGTCCGGTCGAGCATCGCCGCCGGAGCGATGGCCACGGTGCCGAGCAGGTCGAGCTCAGGCGCGTAGCCGGCGGCGAGCTCCGCCGCCGACAGCGCACCGTGCCCGCCCTGGGAGTGCCCGATGCTGAACCACTCGTCGCCGGCACCGGCGGCCGACAGGTGGCGCGCCGCCCGCACCGCATCGATCACGGCGTGGCCTTCGCTCAACCGGGACAGGTACGGCTGGAGGTCACCGGGCGGGCCGAGGCCGATGTAGTCGGTGCGCACCCCGACGGCGTCGAGGCCGTAGCGCGGCGCCGGCGCCCCCGTCCGGCTGGTGGCGCACGGCGACGCCAACCCCGACGTCCCCGGCGCCAACGACACCACCGGTCGCCCGTCGGGCGGCGCCGGCGACGTCGGATAGGTCACCACGCCGGTGACCGCTCGGTCCCGGCCGGCGGCGTCGATCGAGTGGTACATGATCCGCACGGTCGCCACCTGGCCGTCGTCGGCCATGGGCTGCACCCGGATGAGCTCCCCCGGTGCGCCCGGCGGCAACGGATCCGGGACCACGTAGAACCCGTCGACCGTGCCGGGGAACGGCGCCGGCTCGTCGGCGGACGCCGCCGTCGGCAGCGACAGCCCCAGCCCTCCCAGCGCTGCGAGCGCCAGCACGATCGCGGCAGCGGCGGCGCGCGCAGCCCGCGTCACGGCGCACCGTCCCCGGCGACGGGGCGTTCGAGGATTGCCTCCGGTGGCAGGGCCGCCACGATCGCTCCGATGCGCGGACGGTCGAGCTTGGCGTTGTGCCGTCGATCGACCGGTAACCGATCTACGAACGCCACCCGGCTCACGGCGCGGCCGGCCTCGACCTGCCCCAACCGGGCCAGCACCTCTCGGCCCAGCGCTGGTCGATCGCACGCGGCGTCCACCGGCTCGATGCACAGCACCGCCGACGTCTTGCCGTCCGCCCCCTCGAGTGCCACGAGCGCCGAGCGTGCCACACCCGTCACGGCGTTGGCGACCGGCTCGCAACACAGCGGGAAGACGGTGGTGTGCTCGTCGACCACCACCCGGTGCGACCGTCGTCCGCAGACCCACAGCCGCCCGCCGGCGTCGAGGTACCCGGTGTCTCCGAGGCGGTGCCAGGTCCGCCCGTCGCCGGCGGCGATCTTGTTCTCGGCGTCAGCGCGCGGTTGGCGGTCGTAGCCCTCGCTGATGTGGGGACCGCGGGCCACCACCTCCCCGATCGTGCCCGCAGGCAGCGGACGAGCGTCGTCCCAGCTCGCAATCGGGCCGTCGTCGATGCCGACGATCCGCACCTCGACGTCGGGCAGCGGCCGCCCGACGCACACCCCGGCGCCCTGCTCGGTGCGCGGCCAGGTGTCGGCGACGACCTCGGCGCCGGCGATCTCCGTGACGGGCAGGGCTTCGGTCGCCCCGTAGTCCGAGTACAGCTCGCCATCGGGCCCCAGCACCGACCGCACGGCGGCGAACAACGGTCCTGGCACCTCCGCGCCACCGGCCACGATGCGCCGCACACCGATCGGACCGCCGCCGTGGTCGGCGGCGTAGCGCGCCAGGTTGGTCAGCAACGCCGGGGAGGCGAACATCGAGCGCACGCCGCAATCACGGATCGTGCGCAGCAGCAGCGCCGGGTCGGCGTCGCCGGGCCCGTGCAGCGCGAAGTCCATCGGCGGCACCACGACCGTGCCGCCCGCCGCCAGGCCGATGATCCAGAACATCGGGAAGGTCGGCATGTCGACGACGTCGCGCCCCTCCCCCAGGTCCCAGTGCCCGAGCACGTTGTCGATCATGGCGGCCAGGTTCCGCTGGCGCAGCACCGTCGGCTTGGGGGCACCCGTGCTGCCGGTGGTGAAGGCGATGACGGCCGGGTCGGCGGGGTCGATCGTGCTCGCCTCCGGCACCGTCGGTACGGAACACCGCTCCAGTGCCGCCGTCGTGACGACGCCCGGCAGCGGCACGCGTGACACGAGGATCGTGCGGCGGACGCTCGCGCTCCCCCACCCGAAGGTCCGGCGTGCGGCGTGAGCCTGGAGCGTGCCGATGAACACCTCCGGGTCGGCCTTGGCCAGGCTCCGCCCGACCCGGCGCAGGCCGTGGCTGTGCGGCTCGATGCCGACGACGACCGCCCCCACCCGCCACAGCGCCAGACCCAGCGCCATGGCGTCGAACCCCGGGGGCACCATGAACGAGCACCGCGTCTGCTCGCCGATGCCCACCGAACGCAGACCGACCGCCAACCGCTCGGCTCGGTCGCTCAGGTCCGCGTACGTGGTGCGGCGGTAGCGGAGCCGACCGCCGGGCAGGCGATGGGCGTGGATCAACGCCACCCGCGTGGGATCGGTCTCGGCGATCCGGCGCACCCGGTCGGCGATGTCGACGGTGCGCTCCCCGGGTACGACGAGCGCCGTCCCGGCATCGCCGCGGCTGATGGTCATGCTCATGACGCCTCCCGGGCGACGGCGACGGCCTCGAGACGACCGCCGAGGAGCTCTTCGATCAGGTGGGTGACGGCCTCGGCGTCCTCGAGCATCGGTAGATGCCCGCAGCCGGCCAGCACGACGCTCGCCTCGGGCGCCAGGCGCGCCTCGAGCCGGGCCCCGACGCCGGGCGACAGCACCCGGTTCGCGTCGCCCCACACGACGACCGTCGGCACGGCGACCGGATCGGGCCGACGGTCGAGCTCGCCGTAGGCACCCAGGTCGTCGAGCACGTCGATCAGCGCCGGCAGCTGCGCCCGCCGACAGCAGGTCGCCACCAGCGCCGGATCGCCGAGACCGATCCCACGCGGGTGGCGTTGATCCACGCCCATCGCCTGCCCGGCGGTCGGCTCCGCTACCGCCGCACCACGTACGCG
>JAGQTE010000521.1 GCA_020439175.1 Acidimicrobiales bacterium
ACGGCGTAGAAGGGTTCGGCCGCCTCGGGTGCACCGATGCGCCGCAGCGCGCTGAGCACCCGCCGACAGCGCGGCCCCGCCTGGAGCTCGATCATGCCGAGCAGGCCGAGCAGCTCGGGCTGGAGCCTGCGGTTGCTCGCCAGGGTGCTGCACAGCAGCGTGCGGCGCAGCGCCTCGACGGGGAGATTTGCTCGGGCCATCGTCGGCAGCGCCAGCGCCTCGGTCATGTCCCGGTGCAACGAACGGTGCACGCCGGTGGCGTCGCCTTCGCCGAGCTCGTCCCAGTAGTTGGTGGCCGCCTCCAGCTTGGGCAGGCCGTCGAGGCCCACCTGGGCGATGGCGACCAGGTCGTCGAAGCTGTCGTCGGGTCCGCCCTCGAGCGCCAGGAACGCCCGCACCTCCGCCGGGCCCGCCTCGTCGGCGACCCAGTCGTACACGGGCGGCACCAGACCGTCGTTGGCCAGCGCCCGGATCGCCGCCACCGCAGCATCGGGATCGTCGAGGTCCTCCGCGGTCGGGGCCGCGCCGAGCAGGCGGGCGGCCTCCTCGTCGACCTGGGCCAGGAGACGTTGCTCGAGCCGGTGCTGCACGGCCACCACCTGCGGATGGTGCTGCAGGTGCTGCAGCGCCGTGCCCGGACGGACCGGACCGAGGCCGAGGTCGTGGATGGCCGCCAGCGTCAGCAGGCTGGAGCGCGGATCGCTCGACGCCTCGGCGGCGCGCAACGGCGCAACGTCGAGATCGAGGCCACGCTCCAGCACGCGCTCGAAGCCGAGGTCGAAGCCGAGGTCGAGGTGGCGATCGGGCGAGCTCCCGGTTGCGGATGCCGCCGTCGGACGCGGGGAAGCGGTCGTCGTGGTCACGGGCGACACCTACCCGCCGGCGCGAGGTGGTGGAACCGTCGCCGGTGTGGCGCACGTCTCGCCAGGCGCCGCGCCACCGCAGCTCGTGCTGCGCCGACGGCGTCGTGGGTAGGGGGCGAAGAGCACAGCAGCGGAGCACGGAGGCGACGGCAGTCGTGGCATTCCCGGATGTGGATGAGCGCGGCATGCCCGCGCCACGAAGGCCCGGCGAGGCGTCGGCGGGCAGCGCAGCCCGGCAGCGCCGGCGGGGCCGTCGCGTCCTGGTCGTCGCCCCCGAGGCGCCGATGCGGGCGGCACTCGCCGCCGAGCTCGTCGACTACTCGCTCGAGCTCGTGGCCGACGTCAGCGCCGGGCTGCGGGCCGTCGCTCGGGACCGCCCGGCGACCGTGGTGCTGGGCCTGCCGTTGGCGGAGCTCGCCGGCCACGGCATCGTCACCCGCATCCGCGTGTTCGCGCCGTACGCCCGCATCGTGGTGTGCGTGACCGACGGCGACAGGTGGTCGGCCGGCTCGGACGGGCACGACGACGCCGACACGGCCGAGGTCGCCGGCGCCATCACCCGGTCGGTTCGCTCGCTCGATCCCGCCTTCGCCCCCACGGACCCGGCGGCGAGCATCTCGGTGCCGGCCCATCGGGGCAGCCCGTCCATCGCCCGGCGCTTCACCCGGGCACACCTGCAGCGATGGCGGCGGGACGACCTCGTCGACGACGCCGCCCTGCTCGTCAGCGAGCTGGTGACCAACGCCGTGTTCCACACGCGTCAGCCGGCGTTCGTCCGTCTGGTGTGCGGGACGCCGATGCTGCGGGTGGAGGTGCGCGACGCCGGCGCGGGCACGCCCGAGCTGCTGGCGCCCAACGACGGCGAGCGCGGAGGACGCGGCCTGACCATCGTGTCGAGCCTGGCGCGGGCGTGGGGTGTGTCGGCGCTGCCCGGCGGCAAGGTCGTGTGGGCGGAGCTGGCCCGGTGACGAACGCTGCCACGCACCGGTCGAACGGAGATGGCGAGGCCGACGGCGGCACCGACGTGGCGTCGTTGCCGCCGGACGAGCTCGACGACGAGCGCGATCGGGACGAGCTGCGACGTCGCTACGGGATGCTCATGCAGGAGCTGCGCACCCTGCTCCCCGGCACCCAGGTGCTGATGGCCTTCCTGCTGACGGTGCCGTTCTCGCAGCGCTTCGCCGAGCTCGACGACCGCCCTCGCCTGGTGTTCGGCGTGGCGATGGTCGCCACCGTGCTCGCCGTCGTGGCGTTCCTGTCGCCGATCGCCGTGCACCGCTTCGGTGACCGCCGCGAGCGCTCGGTGCGCCTCCGGCAGGCGATCACGATGATGCGCGTCGGACTGGTGCTGCTGGCCGTGGCCCTGCTGAGCGGGGTGGCCGTCGTCGCCGAGGTCGTCTTCGGGGCGACAACGGCGGCGTGGCTGACGGCCGTGGCCGCGGCGTCGATGGTCGCCGTGTGGGTCCTCGTGCCGTTGCGGACCAGGGCTGGGGGCAGGGCTGGCGACGAGCGCCGAGGGGAAGGAAGGGCCCATGACGGTTGA
>JAGQTE010000522.1 GCA_020439175.1 Acidimicrobiales bacterium
GCCACCGGCGCCGAGCAGCCACCGGTGAACGGCTCGGGCACGGCGGTGAAGCAGAACTCGTAGCGGCCCCGGTCGGCGCAGTCGGTGGCGAGGCCCTCGAGGTCGAAGTTCTGCCCCTGGATCTGACCCATGTCGCGCAGGTGGATCATGTGCACGGCCATCATCGCCGCCCAGTCCTCGGGCGGCCACACCTCGAACACGTAGGTGTCGTCGAAGACGGCGCCGAGGTCGTGCTGGCGCACCCAGCTGATGGTCTTGGTGGACAGCCCGGGGCAGTCGTGGTTGTAGCCCCACGTGTCGCCGCCGTGGAAGAGCTGCATGTGGCCGGTGCGCACCAGCACGACGTCGCCCGGCACGAGCGTCACCTTGGCGTGCTCGACGGCGGCGTCGAGGTCCTCGGGGGTCACCGCGTAGCCCGGCTCGAGCCGCTCGAGGCCCATCGCCGCCGGCAGATCCAGCAGCACGCCGCGGGCCATGATCGGGTCGATCTTGTCGGCCCCGCACTTCGTGGCGCCGGCGTGAGCCGTCACCTTCGTGTCGGGGAAGCCGTTGTAGATGCACCCGCCATACGTCACGTGCGCCAGGGCGTCGATGTGGGTGCCCGCCGACATGGCCATCGTGACCGTGTCGTCATTGAAGGCGGCGTCACCGTCCTGGCCGGTGTAGGTCTGGTTGATCGACAGCATCGTGCGCAACGGTGCGATGCGGCCCGGCGCGCCACCCTGCTGCGGTGCCGTCTGGTCGAGGGGCAACGCCAGCGTGCGATGCGTCCCCTCCTGCACCAGCGCCACCCCGCGACGCGTGGCGTCGGCGTCGATCAGGTTCTGGGTGCCGCGCTCGTCACGCTCACCCCATCGCCCCCAGTTCGACACCTCGGCGGCGAGCTCGGCCAGCTCGGCCGGCAGCGCCACCGCTCACGCCTCCGTGACCGACAGCACGCCGCGCGCCAGCTTGCCGTCGTGCATGTCGTCGAGCACGGCCTGGAGCTGCTCGAGCGGATAGGTCTGGGTGACCAGCTCGTCGAGCTTGAGCCGGCCGGCCAGGTAGAGGTCGACGAACAGCGGGATGTCCTTGTGCGGGCGGCCGGCGCCGTAGCGGCAGCCCATGATCGTCTTGTCGTTGTAGAGGCCGGCCACCATGAACGACGCCTCGGTGCCGAGCTTGGGCACCCCGAGGATGACGCAGGTGCCACCCCAGTCGAGGAGGTCGATCGACTGGCGGATCAGCGCCGGGTGCCCCACGCACTCGAAGCTGACGTCGACGCCGTCGGGGCAGATCTCCTTGACGACCTCGGCCGTGTCGCCGGCGCTGGCGTCGATGAAGTGCGTGGCGCCGAACGCCCGGGCGAGCGGCTCCTTGGCCGGGTTGGTGTCGACGGCGATGATCGGCAGGGCGTCGGCCAGCGCCAGACCCTGGATCACGTTGAGCCCGATGCCGCCGACGCCGATGACCAGCGCCGACTGGCCGTGCGAGACCTTGGCCCGGTTGAACACCGCGCCGACGCCGGTGATGACACCGCACCCGAGCAGAGCAGCCACCTCGAACGGCACCGCCTTGTCGATGGCCACGCACTGGCCCGCCTTGACGACGGTCTCGTCGGCGAAGGCGCCGATGTTGGCGAACTGGAAGATCTTGCGGTCGCCCTGGGTGAACGGCGCCGACAGCTTGCCCATCGACTGCTTGCAGTGCGTGGGCTTGCCGGTCTCGCACGCGGCGCAGGTGCCGCAGTTCGACAGGGTCGAGATGACGACGTGATCGCCGACGGCGACGTTGGTCACGCCGTCGCCGAGCGCCGTGACGATGCCGGCGCCTTCGTGGCCCAGCACCACCGGCGGCGGGAAGGGGATCACCCCTTCGACGACCGACACGTCGGAGTGGCACACCCCGGCGTTGACGATCTGCACCCGCACCTCCCCCGGGCGCGGGTCGCGCACCGACAGGTCGTCCAGCACGGCGACGCCCGCGTCGGCGCCCTCGAACACGATTCCTCGCATGGTTGTTCTGCTCCCCCTCGGCCGCGGCTCAGCCGGGCCAGACGATCGACTGCAGCTCGCTGTAGGCGTGGAAGCCGAAGCGACCGCCGTCCCGGCCCACGCCGGACTTCTTGAAGCCGCCGAACGCCATCTCGTTGTTGCGCTGGGCGGTGTTGATGCCGACGTTGCCCGTCCGCAGCTGCTGGGCGACGGTGAACGCCCGGCCGGTGTCCTTGGAGAACACGTAGTCGTACAGGCCGAACTCGGTCGAGTTGGCGAGTGCCACGGCCTCGTCCTCGTCGTCGAAGGGCAGCACCACGATGACCGGACCGAAGATCTCCTCCTGCACCACGCGCATACCCGGCTTGCAGTCGGCGATGAGCGTCGGCGTCACGTAGAAGCCTCGATCGAGGTCGGGACGCTCGCCGCCGGCCACGATCGTGCCGCCCTCGTCGCGCCCCGCGGCGATGTAGCTCTCGACCCGGTCGCGGTGCGGGCCGGAGATCACGGGGCCGACGATGGTCTTGTCGTCGAGCGGGTCACCGACGGGCAGGTAGCCCTGCGCCAGCTTGAGCCCCTCGACGAGCTGGTCGTAGATGCCGCGCTGGGCCAGGACCCGGGTCGGCGCCGTGCAGATCTGGCCGGAGTGGAAGGCCCACACGCTGGTGATGTTGGTGATGGCCGTCTTGAGGTCTGCGTCGTCGAACACGATGCAGGCGCCCTTGCCGCCGAGCTCGAGCAGCAGGCGCTTCATGTCGTGGCCGGCCACGGAGCCGATGTGCTGACCGACCCCGGTGGAGCCGGTGAAGCTCACCATGTCCGTGCGCTCCGACGCCACGAGCGCCTCGGCGGGCGCCGGCCCTTCGGACGTGACGACGTTGACCACGCCCGGCGGGAAGCCGGCGTCGGTGAGGATCTCGCCGAGCTTGATCACGGCGAGCGGGTCCTGCGGTGCCGGCTTGATGACCACCGTGTTGCCCATGGCCAACGCCGGGCCGATCTTGCCCGCCATGTTCACCAAGGGGAAGTTGTACGAGGTGATGCACGTGACCACGCCGACCGGCGCCCGCCGCACCACGCCGCCGACGATGCCGCCGGGAGCGAGTGCCGTCGTGGTGGTGATCGCCGGCTCGATCGGGATCTGCAGCTCCCCGGTGACGCCCCGGGCGTAGCGACGCAGGCGCACACCGACCATCGGGACCTGCATCTGCTTGGCCACCTTCATGGTGGCGCCCGTCTCGGCCTGCACGAGCGGGACGAGCTCGCGGTAGCGCTCGTCGAGCAGGTCGGCAGCGCGAGCCAGCATGGCGGCGCGGTCCTCGGGCTTGGTGCGCGACCACGCCGGAAAGGCGTCGGCGGCGGCGGCCACGGCCGACTCGGCATCGGCGACCGAGGCGTTGGGCGCCCGGCCGACCACCTGCTCGGTGGCGGGGTTGACGATGTCGTAGGTGCCGTCGCCGGCGGTGACCCACGCACCGCCGATCAGCAACCGGTAGTCCTCGTCGGGGTTCGGTGCGGCGCTCACGGCTGGAAGTCCAGCTGAAGGAGCTCGATGGCGTTGCCGCGCACGAGCTTGCGCTGCAGCTCGGGCGAGAGGTGCCCCATGAGCTTGGACGCGACCTCCTTGGTGTGCGGCCAGGTCGAGTCCGAGTGGGGATAGTCGGTCTCGAACACGATGTTCGACGGCCCGATGCGATTGAGCGCCTCCTCGGTGAGGCCGAACTCGTCGTCGAAGAAGCAGGCGTACATCTGGCGGTAGTAGTAGGTGGACGGCGGCTCGGGGACGGCGTCACCGACGGCACCCCAGCCCCGGTTGTGCTCCCACACCTTGTCGGCCCGCTCGAGGATGTAGGGGATCCAGCCGAGCTGGCCCTCGGCGTAGGCGAGCTTGAGGTTCGGGTAGCGCACCAGCACGCCCGACATCATGAAGTCGACCATCGACATCATGCAGTTGGCGAAGGTCATGGTCGACCCGACCATCGGCGGCGCGTCCTCGGACGTCGACGGCATGCGAGACGACGAGCCGATGTGCATGTTCACCACGACGCCGGTCTCGTTGCAGGCCTCGAAGAACGGGTCCCACTCGCCTGAGTGGATCGAGGGCAGGCCCAGGAACGGCGGGATCTCGCTGAAGCAGGTGGCGGTGACGCCGCGGGCGGCGTTGCGCCGCACCTCATCGGCGGCGAGCTGCGGATCCCACAGCGGCACGATCATCAACGGGATCAGGCGACCGTCGGTGCCGGCGCACCACTCGTCGACCATCCAGTCGTTGTAGGCCTGGACGCACAGGAGCCCCAGCTCCTTGTCGTGCATCTCCGTGAACGTCTGGCCGCAGAACCGGGGCATGGTCGGGAAGCACATCTGTGCCTCGGTCCAGTTCACGTCCATGTCCTCGATGCGGGCCTTCTGGTCGAAGCAGCCGGGCCGCATGTCCTCGTAGGTGATGGGCGTGACGGTCACCTCCTCGCGGGGCACGCCGACGGCGGCGGCGAGGCGGGTGTGCGGGATCGCCTTGTCCTCGAACATCCACCAGTCGGCGACGGGACCGTCCGAGCCCTCCTCCCCCATCTCGTAGGCGAACTTGCCGCCGATGAACGTCATCGACTTCACCGGGTGGCGCTCGACGCGGGGGCCGACGGCCTTGTACTTCTCGGGCAACCGGTCCTGCCAGACGTTGGGCGGCTCGATGACGTGGTCGTCGACGGAGATGATCTTGGGGAAGTCCTCCATGCGGGCCAGGCTACCGCCAATCTGACGCTGTGTCAGCCCAAAACTGAAACAGGTTCTACCTCGGGTTGCTAGGGTGCCACGCCATGGGACGCTACGCACAGGGGCCGTACGACAACGTCGAGGTGGGCACCATCCTGTTCACCCTGGTCGAGCCGCATCGTGGCCAGGAGGTCGCCTACAACCGCTGGTACGAACGCGACCACTTCTACGCCGGGTGCATGATCGGCCGCTCGTGGTTCGCCGGCGGGCGCTGGGTGGCCACCGCCCCGTTGAAGGCAGCCCGCTTCCCCGCCACCTCGCCGTTCCTCCCCGACGTCTCCACCGGCTCCTACCTGGCCACCTACTGGGTCGAGAAGGGCCAGGACGCCGAGGCCATCGCCTGGGGCTCGGAG
The DNA here is from genome assembly GCA_020439175.1 of Acidimicrobiales bacterium. GTDB lineage: Bacteria > Actinomycetota > Acidimicrobiia > Acidimicrobiales > Acidimicrobilacustridaceae > JAGQTE01. The sequence continues at coordinate 5,096 of JAGQTE010000522.1, forward strand.
CAGGTCCACTGGCTGCACGCCAACGACCGCATGTTCGAGGGGCGCGACCACATCCACACGTTGATGTACGTGCACCGGTGGTCGTACCAGCGCGACGAGGACGGCGTCCCGCCGGCGCTGGCGCTCGACCACGGCTTCCCCGGCGTCGTGGCGGTGATGGTCGACCGCGATGGCGACGCCGACGCGCGCGGGTTCTCCGGCTGGCTCGTCGACGACTGCCTGCCGGCTGCGATCGGCGCCGACTCGGCCATCGAGCTCGTCGTCGCCGCCACGCCGATCCCGCTGCCGGAGGGTGCACCGGTGTTCCAACCGGACAACCCCGGTCAGGAGCGCCGCACGCTGCTGCTGTGCTTCGTTGACCGCGACCCTGCCGAGGCCATGGCCTCGGTGCATGCGCTCGCCGAGGCCATCGACGCCGGCGCCGGGACGGTCAGCTACGCCGCCCCGTTCCTCGCCACGGTCCCAGGCACCGACACCTACACCGACCAGCTCTGGTAGCTCAGCCGACGAAGCGGTCGGCTGAGAAGCGCTCGACCATCTGCCAGGTCGCCACGGCCGAGCCCGCGCACAACGCCGCCCAGGGGATGGTGCGCCACGGCTTGGGGATGCGTGTGAGGAAGCTGCCGTACACCGGGTAGATCACCCAGTCCGCCAGGGCGAAGCGGTTGAAGCTGGCCAGCACGCTCGAGTACAGCGGGAGGGCGATCAGCATGATCCCGAGCATCCAGGTCTCCATCGGGAACCGGTCCCGGCGGCTCAGCCCGGCGTAGGCGACCGGGAACGCCACGAGGAACACGCTCCAGATGTCGAGGTTCCGGGCGACGAGCGCCGGCACCATGATCGTGTCCGCATCCGGCCACAGGTTCTCGAAGCCCTGGATCACGGCCTTCCATGGCTGGTCGAGGCCCCGCCCCCAGTCCTCTTGCACCTTGAGCCACGCCAAGGGGTCCCCGGCCTGCTTCCACATCACGATGCACACGGCGGCGACGCCGACCGCGCTGGCGCCGAGGTACAGCCACGACCAGCGGTCGATGCGCCGGCGCAGCACCGCCCAGAGCGCTACGGCCGCCAGCCCCGGCGCCAGGTACCGCACCTGCACCGTGATCGAGAACACCACCACCGACAGCGCCGCCACTCCGGCCACGACGGGGCCCCACCAGCGCCGGAGCTCCTCGCGCAGCGGTGGGCCGTGCTCGATGACGTGCACGAGCACCATGACGAGCGGCACCAGCACGCCGACGCTGCGGGTCGCCGCCATCGGCACGCACAACGCCGCTGCCAGGCCGCGATGGCCACGGCGGTCCGCCCACACGATGCCGGTGCCCAGCAGGATGAACAGGCCCTCGCTGTAGAACGCCCAGAGGAACAGCGACGCCGGCGACAGGGCGAGCAGCAGCACGGCGCGCCGAGCGATGAACTCGCCGCGCCACACCTTGGCCACACCCCACACGCCGATGAAGGCACCGATGGCGGTGATCGTCGCCATGATGTGCACGGTCCACGGGGTCGACCGGTTGACCCAGTACACCGGCGCCGACGCCCAAGAGATCATCGGGAAGAACGCCGTGTTCGGCATGTCCGCACCCGGGGCCGCGCAGCCCTGCCCGAGGATCATCAGTTACCGCTCGCCGTGGTAGTCCTCCGACACCGAGCCGACGCCGGCCCAGGCGTTGGGCACCCCCTGCGCCGAGATGAA
>JAGQTE010000523.1 GCA_020439175.1 Acidimicrobiales bacterium
AGGCGGCGGCTCGGGTCGGCCAGCGCCCGGAACACCAGGTGCAGATCGTCGTCGCCGGTCACGTGGACAACATAGGTGACCAAATGGTCACCTGTCAATGCAGGGCCGATCGAACATCGCCGTGGTCATCAACCGTCGATCGTCGGGTGATCCACCCCGACATCGGGCTGAGCACGTCGGCATGTCGGAGCGGCGAGCCCAATGTCGGGGGGTGTGCTCTACGCTGACGCCAGCATCGTCAGGTCGGGAGTCGGTCGGTGGCAGTCGGGAACGTGAGCGGCGACGGGATGCAGGCGACCGATGGCGTCGTCGACCCGTGGGCGCTGCTCGACCGCTTGCCGGAGCTGATCGCCGTGATCGACGCCGCGGGTCTGGTCCGCTACGTCAACCGTCGCCTGTGCGAGGCGATGGGCTACGTCGAGGACCAGCTCGTCGGATCGAACATTTTCGACTACGTCCATCCCGACGACCTGGCGTACATGGCGTGGTCGTGGGAGACGCGCCAGTCGCGTCCGGGTGAGGTGGGGATGCGCGTGCACGCCCGGGGCCGCAACGCCGACGGATCCTGGCGCCCGGTCGAGATCGTGGGCCTCAGCCTCCTCGACGACGCCCGGGTCGGCGCCATGGTGATGACCATGCGCGACCTCGACGACGGGGCCGCGCTCGCCGACAGCCCGGCGCGCCTGCGCTCGATGATCGACCGCACGTCCGACGTCGTGATCCTGCTCGACGCCGACGGCAACATCGTGTTCGCCAACCGCCGCCTCACCAGTCACTTCGGCCACGACAACGACCGGGTCGTCGGCCGCCCCCTCGACGTCATCCTCGACCCCGCCGATGCGCCGGCGGCCCGGTCCTGGCTCGACGAGCTCGTCGCGGCCGGTGACCGGGCGGCGACGCGTGCCCGCCTGCGCGTGCGCGACCCCGGCGGCGGGGTGCACCAGGTCGAGTGGCACGGCACGAACCAGATCGACGACCCGCTGATCGGCGGCATCATCGCCAGCGGGCGCGACATCAGCGCACTGGTGGCGATGGAGTCGCAGGTCCAGGCGCAGACCGAGCAGCTGGCACATGCCGCCACGCACGACCCGCTGACCGGCCTGGTGAACCGCAGCGCCTTCATCGACGCCTGCGCGGCGCAGATCGCGGCGCGACGTGCCGCAACGGACCCGGGCGACGTCGTCGTGCTGTTCTGCGACCTGGACCGGTTCAAGGCGGTCAACGACACGCACGGACACGACGTCGGCGACCGAGTCCTCGAGGTCGTGGCGGCACGCCTGCAGGCGTGCGTGCGCGCCGTCGACGTCGTCGGCCGCTATGGGGGCGACGAGTTCACCGTCCTCCTCGGCGATGGCGCGTCGCCGTCGACGGTGACGTCGCTGGTGGCGCGAGTGCGAGCGCGCATCGACGAGCCGATCACGGTCGATGGCATCGACGCCGACGTCGGCGTGACGGTCGGGGTGGCACGTGCCGGTGTCGCCACGGCGGAGGTCGACGCCGTGCTGCGCGCCGCGGACCAGGCGATGTACGCCGCCAAGCGCCGCCGTTGACGAGGATGTCCGGCGGCGGTCGCCCGACGCCGCTCAGAGCTGGTCGAGCGCCAGGGTCCAGTACAAGAAGTTCGTCGTCTGGTCGATGATCTCCGTGCGGTGGGCTGCGTACGGCACGTGCGTGGCGCCGTCCCAGGCGGTGAGGTAGCTCTCGAGCCCGGCGGCCTTGGCATCGGTCGTCGTGGCCTCGGCCCAGGCGTAGGGCACGACCACGTCGGCGGTGCCGTGGAACAGCAGGCTCGGGGCGTCATCGGCGTCGAGGGTGCCCATCAACCGGGCGCCCGACAGCGAGACGGCGGCCTCGACGTCGGACGACTGACCGGGGTTCGACCCGCCGGTGCCGACCTCGGTGGCGTCGTAGCCGACGTTCAGCGCGGTGATGGCGCCGGCGGAGGACCCGTTGATGGCGATGCGGTTCGGATCGATGCCGAGGGCAGCGGCATTGGCCTTGGCGTACCGCACGGCGGCCTGGGCGTCGTGCTTGGCGTCGATGATGGCCAGCACGCACTCGGTGGTGGGGCCCGAGGCGGCGCAACCCTGGGGCGACAGCCGATAGTTGATCGACATCGACACGTAGCCCTTCTTGGCGAAGACGTTGGCCTGGTCGACGATCTCGCCCGAGGTCTTGGACCCGCCCTTGAACGACCCGCCGTGCACCCAGATGATCAGCGGTCGGGCGACAGCGGTGTCGCCGCTCGGGGCGTACACATCGGCGAGCAGCGAGACCTCGGCGTTGGTGTCGCGTCGCACCGCGGTGCCGTAGGTGATGTCGGCGGTCTTGGTCACCGACGCGAACACCTCGTCGCGGTACCGCAGCGGGGCGTCGCCCGGCGGTACGAGCAGCGGCTTGCACCCGACGAGCGCCAGTGCGGCGGCGATGACGACAGCGATGAACGTGCGGCGCATGGGTTCCCCTGAGACGGCCGACTCATGGTGGTGGCGTCGCCACGGGCTGTCAATGGCACCCCCCACCGGCATGACGCCGGGCCGCACGGCGCGGGACCCGGAGCGCGCGGCGACGGGGACCCGAGCCCATGGGTCCCCGTCGCCGGCTTGCCCGACCGCCCTCCGCCGGCCAGGCGATCGTCTCGGTGGTCAGCCCACCGAGGTCTCGACCAGCAGCGACACCTGGAACTGCAGTCCCGAGGCGTTGGTGGTCGTGGCGTGGATGATCTGGCTGTGCTTGGCGCCGTACTTGGCGGTGGGCAGCGTGGCGGTGCCGATGGCTGCTGCGGCGAAGCCACAGTCGAGCGCCTTGGTCGTCGGCGTCGAGAACACGCCGGTGGGGCAGAAGCCGGTGCCGTCGTGCTCGATGCCCTGGACGACGACGTTGACCGTCGAGCCCGCCGTCGTCACCTTGGAGAACAGGCCGCTCGACCCGAGCGCCACGTCGTCCCCGGTGCCGATCGCCATCGTGCCCGTGTAGGCGGTCGATGCCGCCGGGGCGTTGACGTTCGCCGGGGCGATCCACTGGCCGAAGCGGATCTCGCCCTTGCCCAGCAGCCCGGGGTCGGCGTCGTCGCTCACGTGCGCCTGCAGGGCCCACACCCGCACGGTACGGGTCTTCGTCGCCACGGCGATGGTCTCCTGGTTCGGCGCCTGACCGGCGCTCCCGGGAATGGTCACGAGGGCGTAGTAGGTGGTGTTCGGGGTCAGGCCCTCACGGCTGATGGTGTAGCGGTACTGGCCAGGCGTCGGGGTCAAGGTCCCGTTGAGGGCGGTCGGCGCCACGGCACCGACGCTCAGCTTGCCGTTGACCATCGTCGGCTTCGTCGTCGAGAACTGCACGACCAGGTTCGGTCGGTTCGCCACGAACGAGACATCCGCCCAGACGTCGCCACTGGTGGACTGGACGCCCCAGATGTCGCCGGTGTTGACGTTCGACACGTCCGCGAGCCCGAGGTCCGGCTGGAGGCCGTCCGTCCCGAGCGCGATCGACGGCGACGGCACCGGAGCCGGCAGGGTGTCGGCGCCGGCGCCGGTGGCCGCCAGCGGCACGGCGGTG
>JAGQTE010000524.1 GCA_020439175.1 Acidimicrobiales bacterium
CCCCTCGCCGCAGGTCATCGACGGCGCCGACGACACCGAACGCCACGGCGGCGGCGACGACGGCGCCCATACCGACGACCCGCACCGCCGAGCCGGCGCTGATCGCCGCCAGCACGCCGAACCCGACACCGGCGCCGACCACGGCACCCGCGGCCACGCCGAACCCCCCGAGCCGGGGGGTGGCGACGGTGTGCGACGAGCGGGCGCCGGGTTCGTCGATGATGCCCCACCGACGCGCCTGCGTCACCGTCCACGGGACCAGCGCCGCGCACACGGCCGCCCCCACGACGAGCCCGGCGCCGACGGCGGCACCCAGGCCCTCGACCGGCTCGCTCACCGCCGCCGCCCCGCCGGAGGTGCGGCGGTCATCGGGTGGCGCCCAGGTGGCCGCAGTCGTTCAACCGGGCGAGCGCTCGGCGGCCGTGGTGCACGGAGAGCTCGCTGATCGATGCCGGGTCGACCACGAAGCCGCCGGCGTCGTGCATCGCCAGACCGAGCCACCGCGCGATCAGGGCCCGCAGGAGGTGGCCGTGCGCCACCACGACCAGGTCGCCGCCCGTGGCATCCGGGCGCAGGCCGTCGACGGCGCTGACCAACCGGTCGACGACCCGGTCCAGCCGCTGCTCCACCTCGGCCGGGGACTCGCCTCCGGGCGCGCCGTCGCGCCACAGCGACCACCCCGGGTCGCCAGCGCGCACGTCGGCGGCGACGCGACCGACCAGCGTGCCGTAGTCCCACTCGACGAGCGCGTCGACGCGCTCGGCGTCCGGGAAGCCGGCGCGTGCCGCGGTCTCCACGGCGCGCGCCACCGGACTGGTCAGGACGGCGCCGATCCTGCGATCGGCCAGCGCCGTGCCGACGGCGGCCGCCTGCGCACGACCGGCGGTGTCGAGCGGCGTCGGCTCCGGACCGCTGAAGCGCCCGGCCCGGGTGTCGGCCGTGGTCGCATGGCGCACGAGGAGCACGTGGGCACTCACGAGCCGCTCCGGCGGGGATCGGGCGGGCGCGGTCCCGAGCGGATCAGGTACGCGAACTCGTCGGCGGGCGAGGTGCGCAGGCGCTCGGGCGAGGCCGCGGCGGCCAGGTGATCGTGCACGGCGCGGCTGGCACCGTCCCAGTCGAAGTAGTCGTCGACGATCACGACACCGCCGGGGACGACGAGGGGCATGAGCGCGTCGAGGCACAGCCGGGTGCCGTCGTACCAGTCGGCGTCGAGGCGCAGCACGGCGATCGGCCGCTGCATCGTCGCCCACGCGCCGACGGTCTCGTCGAACCAGCCGGCGCGCACGTCGTAGTCGCGCTGGCCGACGCGCCCCATCGCCTCGTGCACCCACCGCTCCTCGGCGCTGCAGTTGTCGTGGTCGCGCAGGTGCTGGGACCAGTGCACCGCCGCCGGCCCGTCGACGTCCTGGGCGTCGGGCAGGCCGGCGAAGCTGTCGAACAGGACGCAGTGGCGCCCCGGCAGGGTGGCGGCCAGTGCGGCGATCATCCCGCCGCGCCACGTCCCGCACTCGACGAGGTCGCCGGGCACCTGGCGGGCCAGGCGGGCGACGGTGAGGTTGTCGCAGAACTGCGGGGCCGGGAGCAGCGTGCAGTCGGCCAGCCGACCGTGCAGGCGCACCCACTGCGGATGGCGCACCGCGGTCGCCGCGCTGCGCCACGACCGTGCCGCGCGGCCGCGCAGGCGCGCCGGAAGGGATCGTCGGGCGGGGACCACGCCCGGGAACCTACCTGGCGCGCCCGGGCACCAAGGCGCCCAGCAGCACGCGGTTCACGCCGCGCTGGCGCCGGTCGAACAGCGGGACGACCGCCACGATGGCGGCGTACGACACGAGCGAGGCGATGCCGGCGCCGACGAGGCCGATCGTCGGGAGCAGCACGGCGTTGAGCCCGATGTTGAGCCCGGCACCGATCGAGGTGTTGACCACCGACGTGCGGGTGATGGCGTGGTCGATGGCGAGGCGGTCCCGCACGGTGCCGAGGTACACCGGCACGGCCGTCCAGGCATAGACGGCGAGCACCGGCGCCGCCGGCGCGAACTCGGCGCCGAGCAGCACGTCCACGATCGGTCCCGCGAGCAGGCTGAGCCCCACCGATGCCGCCAGCGCCAGCAGCACCAGCCAGCGCACCAGCGACCGGTAGGCGTGGCGGTAGCCGGCGCTGTCGGGCCGATGGGCGGCGACGATGCGCGGTGCCGCCGCCGCCACGGCCACCGACGCCACCAGGTAGGTCGCCTCGGCGAAGCGGATCACCGCGGCGTAACGGCCGGTGTCGGTCGGACCCAGGAAGGCGTCGACGAGGAACACGTCGACGCGCAGCATCACCAGGAAGAACACGCCGCTGAGCAGGATCGGCAGCGACTCGCGCAGCACCGCCCGCGGCGACGAGCGCTGGCGGGACAGCCGGGCGCCGTGCCGCCACGCCACCGCGCTCGCCACGGCCGCCAGGGCGAGGATCTCGACGCCGGTGACGAGGGCGAGGGCCGGCACGCTGGCGGTGGTCGTCACGATCACGAGGCGCGCTCCCGCGGCGGTGGCGGCGATGGCCACGCGCCACGCCACCAGGCCCCCGATGCGTCCGTGGGCGAGCATCCATCCCCAGCCCGACTCGAACGGTGCCGCCAGCAGGGCCGGGCTGACGGCGAGCACGGCCAGCGCCTCGGTCGGGGTGCGCAGCAGGGCGAACGCCAGCGCCGCCGCCACCGTGATGGCGGCGCCGGCGCTGCGCACGGCCGACGCGGCGCGCAGCAGGCGGCGGGCATCGTCGGAGTGCGGGCCCGACGCCGCCAGGCGCTGGATCAGGACGTTGTCGGTCCCCAGGCCGCCGAGCGGCAGGAGCAGGGTGACGACGGCGATCGCCAGGGCGAGCGTGCCCAGCGCCTCGGGTCCGAGCGATCGGGCCACGACCAGGCCGACCACGAACGCCACCGCGGCCCGCACCCCGGCATCGAGTCCGACGAGCACCGTGATGCGGCGCGTGCGCGGTGCAGCGGGCGTCTCGGCCGACGCGGGGTCGGCGATCGGGTCACCGCCGTCGTGCACGGCGGCATGCTACGGGGTCGGCCGCGGCCGCCGGCCCGGCGCGGCGGCCGAGCAGGAATCAGGCGTCGACGACGCGGGGGCCGCGCTGGCGGCGCACGACCGTGCGGTCGACCTTGGCCTGCACGAAGTCGGCGATGCGCTCCACGGTCAGCATCGAGGCCACGCCGCCGGGCAGCACCGTCAGCCAGTCGTGGTACATGTGCGGCTCGACCACGAAGTCGACCTCGACGTCGGCGGAGCGGGCCTTGTCGACGAAGGCCGTGATCGAGTCGAGCAGCACCTCGTTGCCGCCGGCGAACACCTGCAGCGGCGGCAGACCGGTCAGGTCGGCGTTGATCACCGACACCCGGGGGTCGGTCGGGTCGGCGTCGCCGACGACCATCGCCACGGCGTGCGGGATCTTGCCGGCCGGCAGGTAGTCGGTGGCGACGTTGGTCTCCATCGTCCCCCCGGTCGCCGTCAGATCGGTCCACGGGGACAGGCACACCGCCGCCGCCGGCATCGGCAGGCCCTCGTCGCGCGCCGCCACCAGCGTGGCGACGGTCAGGCCGCCGCCGGCGGAGTCCCCCATGATCACGATGGTGCGCGGGTCGACGCCGTGGTCGAGCAGCCACCGGTAGGCGGTGAGCGAGTCGTCCAGCGCCGCCGGGAAGCGGTGGCGGGGCGCCAGCCGGTAGGTGATGGCGAAGGTGCGCGCCCGCAGCGACCACGTCAGCCAGGACGTGATCTGGCGCACGAACTTGGGCGATCCGACGACGTAGGCGCCGCCGTGCAGGAACAGCACGGTCGTCAGGTCGGCCTCGGGACGGGTGAGCACCTCGGCGTACACGCCGTCGAGGTCGGCCTTGCCGACACGAACGACCCGGCCGAGGCTCATCGGCGTCCCCGATGCCACGAACCGGTTGACGAACGGGATCAGCCATGGCGGCACGGCGATGACCTCGTCGGTGAGGGCCGCCAGCACGTCACGCACCGTGGACGTCCGCCAGGACCAGGCCGGATCGACCGGGCCGAACCGCACCCGCCGCCACAGGGAGAAGACGAGCTCGCGCACCGCGATGTAGGGCAGCTTGAGCACGGCGGCGAGTGTACGGCACCAGTTGCGTAGGTTGACGAATATACATAGTCAGTCCTATGTTTCTCGTCGTGGCCACCCAGACCGAGCGGCGAACCGAGACCCGCGCCCGCCTGCTCGAGGCCGCGGCCGAGCTCTTCGCCGAGCGCGGCATCGAGGCGTCGAGCATCGACGCCGTCGCCGCCCTGGCCGGGCGCACCTCGGGGGCCGTCTACGACCACTTCGGCAACAAGGACGGGCTGCTGCGCGCCCTGCTGGAGTCGTGGGTCGACGACGTGTCGAGCGCCGTCGTGGCCGAGCTCGACGCCGCCACCACGCTCGACGAGCGGCTGCTGGCGCTGTGGCACAACGTGGCGGCGCCGCCCAGCGGGGACGGTCGCTGGATCGCCCTCGAGCACGAGCTGTGGGCCTACGCCGTGCGCCACGACGACACCCGCGCCTACCTCGAACGTCGCTATCGGGCGGCCTGGGCCGGTGTGGAGGTGGCGGCCGCCGACTGGGTCGACCACGACACCGCCGGCATCGGGCCGTCGGTCATCGGCCTGCTGCTCGGCCTCGAGATGATGCGCCGCATCGATCCCTCCGCCGTCACCGACGACGTCGCCCTCGACGCCCTGCGCGGGGTCGTGCTCGGCGCCCGCTCCCCCGCCCGCATCTGACCGACCCACTGATCCCACGAGACCCGGAAGGCTCACCACCATGCACACCGCGATCTGCGACGACCTGGGCATCGAGTTCCCGATCTTCGCCTTCACCCACTGCCGCGACGTCGTCGTCGCCGTGTCCAAGGCCGGCGGCTTCGGCGTGCTCGGCGCCGTCGGCTTCAGCCCCGAACAGCTCGAGATCGAGCTGAACTGGATCGACGAGCACATCGGCGACCACCCCTACGGCGTCGACATCGTCATCCCCAACAAGTACGAGGGCATGGACACCGACATGTCCGGCGACGAGCTCGAGAAGCTGCTCCAGGACATGGTCCCCCAGCAGCACCTCGACTTCGCCCGCAAGCTGCTCACCGACCACGGCGTGCCGCTCGAGGAGGGCAACGACAACTCGCTGCAGCTCATCGGCTGGACCGAGGCCACGGCGACGCCGCAGGTCGAGATCGCGCTGCGCCACGAGAAGATGACGCTGATCGCCAACGCCCTGGGCACCCCGCCGCCCGAGGTCATGACGATGATCCACGACGCCGGCCGCAAGGTGGCGGCGCTGTGCGGCTCGCCGTACCAGGCCCGCAAGCATGCCGACGCCGGCGTGGACATCATCATCGCCCAGGGCGGTGAGGGCGGCGGCCACTGCGGCGAGGTCGGGTCGATGGTGCTGTGGCCCCAGGTCGTCGCCGAGGTGGCGCCGGTCCCGGTGCTCGCCGCCGGCGGCATCGGCAGCGGCCAGCAGATCGCCGCGGCGCTGGCGATGGGCTGCCAGGGCGCCTGGTCGGGCTCGCAGTGGCTGATGGTCGAGGAGGCCGACAACACGCCGGTGCAGCAGCAGGCCTACATCGACGCCGGCTCGCGCGACACCGTCCGCAGCCGCTCGTTCACCGGCAAGCCGTGCCGCATGCTGCGCAACGACTGGACCGAGGCGTGGGAGACCGAGGGCAACCCCGAGCCGCTCGGCATGCCGCTGCAGTACATGGTGTCGGGCATGGCCGTCGCCGCCACCCACAAGTACCCGGACCAGACCGTCGACGTGGCGTTCAACCCGGTCGGCCAGGTGGTCGGCCAGTTCCGCAAGGTCGAGAAGACCGGCGCCGTCATCCAGCGCTGGGTCGAGGAGTACCTCGAGGCCACCGAGCGGCTCAACACCTACAACGCCGCCGCCGTCTGACGCCTCGCCGTCTGAGTCGGCCGAAGCGTCTGACGGTCACGACGTTCTCAACGCCGGGCCCCCACGCGGGCGGGTACGGTGCGCGCGACCTCGCCCACCGCTCGCGTCCGGGAGTCGCCATGTCGTCGTTCACCACCGCCACGCTCACGCCCCAACCTGCGGCCGCGATCCACGCCGAGGTCCCGATGGCGGAGCTGCCGTCGGTGTTCGACCGCGGCTACCCCGCCATCGCCGCCGCCGTCACCGCCGCCGGACGCACCATCGTGGCCCCGCCGTTCGGCTTCTACCCCCGCATGCCCGGCGAGACCGTCGAGGTGTGGCTCGGCTTCCCGATCGACGCCCCCATCGGGGCCGCCGGCGAGGTCCAGCCGTTCGAGCTGCCCGGCGGCACCGCCGTCATCGGTGAGCACGTCGGGCCCTTCGACACGCTGAGCGAGACGTACGAGGCCCTGGCCGCCTGGGCCGCCGACCAAGGCATCGCCCTCGCCGGTGCCGTGTGGGAGACCTACGTCACCGACCCGTCGGCCGAGCCCGATCCGTCGCGCTGGCGCACCGCTGTCACGTGGCTGACGTCGTGACCGGGGCGACGCTCACCCGAGGCGTCGGCGGGAGCTACTAGCCTACGGCGTCCATACGCCTCGACGGCGGTGAGCCTGACGTCATTGCACCCTGGGTGGGGACCACGATGGACGAACGACAAGATGCCGATTTCCCGGCTGTGACGCGCCGGCGCGTCCTGATCCAAGGCGCGGTCGCCGGCGCCGTGGCATGGACGGTGCCCACGGTGCTGTCGAGTCCGGCGGCGGCACAAGGCTCGGGCGCCCGCCTGCTCTACGGGCTGTCGAGCGGCGGCAACCTGTACACAGTCGACCCCGCCACGGCGGCGAGCACCCTGGTCGGCGCCACCGGCATCCCCAGCCCGGGCGGCCTGGCCTGGGACGCCTCCACCGGGACCATGTACGCCGGTTCGTGGTCGAACGGCAACCTCTACACCCTCAACCTCACGACCGGCGCAGGCACCCTCGTCGGGTCGACCGGGCTGGGCGGCGCCAGCGTCATCGGGCTGGCGCGAAACACCACCACCGGCGTCATGTACCTCAACTTCTGGTCGGCCGGACGTCTCTACACCGTGAACACGACGACCGCCGCCGTCACCGCGGTCGGCCTGAACGGCCTCGGCGGCGTCAGCTACGCCCTGGCCTACGACTCGACCAACGACCAGATGTACGCCACGAACGCCACCGCCAACCTGTACCGGGTCAACCTCACCACCGGAGCGTTCACCCTGGTCGGCGCCACCGGCACCGGCAGCGCCAACCTCGGCATCGCCTACGACGACATCGCCGACGCCATGTACGGCACCACGGCCGACGGCCGCCTCTTCTCGGTCAACCGCACGACAGGTGCGTACACCCTCGTCGGCGCCACCGGCATCCCCGACCCGAGAGCCATCGAGTTCGCCCCCTGAACGACGCCCAACCACCCCGAAATTGGGTTGGCGTCTCCGGCATGGTGGAGAAGCGAACCCAATGTCGGGTGGGTCAGGATCCGGTGCGGCCCGCTTCGGCGACCAGCGCCGCCTGGATCGCCGCCACCGTGCCGCGTCCTGCGGTCGAGGCGATCGGGATGCCTTGGGCGATGACCTTGGTCTCGGTGACGAGGGTCGTGAACGGCGCGTCGA
>JAGQTE010000525.1 GCA_020439175.1 Acidimicrobiales bacterium
CCGCTGGGCCGGTTCGCCGACAACGCGCAGCACTACTACGCCGCCGTCTACGAGAAGGCCCAGCGCTTCGCGGTGGCCATGGCGACGGCCAACGGTGTCCTGGTCGACGACGGCGAGGACGCAGCGGGCGACACCGACGGACCGGCCGGCACCGGGGGCTGAACCCGCCGGGCGACGCCCGTCGAGCTTCGGCCGTCAGGCGTGACCGGCTCGCCGGGCGCGCCGAGCCAGCACGACGGTGAGCGCTGCCAGCAGGGCGGCGCCGACCGCCAGGCCGATCGGCACCCACCGCCACACGATGCCCAGCAGGCCCACGTTGTCGGCGATCATCGCCGTGTCGGTGGCGACCGACTGCGGCGTCTCGGCGAGCGACGTCGAGATGACCGGGAGGGGGTCGACCGGACTGCCGCCGGTCGCCGCCGGGTCCGGTCGGAACGAGATCGTCACGTCCTCGGCCGTCACCGCGGCCGTGCCGCCCGAGCTGTCCTCGATCGCCATGGTGGACGAGATGGACACGAGGTAGTCGACGTCGGCCGAGGCGTTGGCGCCGATGTCGAAGCCGGCGGCGGTCCACTGCGCTGCCGTCAGCGACGTCGGCGGTTGCAGCGACGTCAGGGACGCGATCCACGCCGGATCGGCGGGCGCGTTCGTGACCGAGCCCGACATCGCCGTCACCGACAGCCCCCCGACATCGACCTGGCCGAGGTCACCGCCCGGCGCGATCGGATAGCCGGCGGCGATGCTGTCCTCCCAGAACTGGTACGTCGCGGTCTCGTCGAAGGCGAAGCCCAGCCCGACGGTGTAGGTGCCGGCCCGTTGCACGGGGTGGTCGGGCGACACCGACCAGGACCGCGGGTCGTCGACGTTCGCCTCGGTGCTGCGATCGACGACGAGCTGGCTCTTCTGGGTGACGTCCTGCGTCGGACCCGACGGGTCGCCGACCTTCTGCGTCTCGGTCATCGAGATGACGACCACGTCCTCGTCGGCGGAGGTGGCGGCGATGTCGATCGTCGCCTGCACCGGGAGGCGCACCGTGCTCGGGAGCTTGGCCAGCGTGCCGGGTGCGGCCGACGCTTCGGCCGTGCCGCTCATCTCGATCGTCGTGGTGAAGTCGGTGGGGAGCTTGACCAGCCGAGGCGCGGCCAGCGGCAGCCACAGCACGGCGACCAGCGCCAGCAGTGAGGCCAACGCCCCCAGGACCACCGCCGCCTTGCGCACGGGCGTCATCGTAGGCGCGGTGCCAAGATGCGCCGCTGTGGACGACGCCGACGACGTGTACGCCATCGCCTCTGCTCCCTTCGCCGGTCCGCTGACGTTCGCCCGCGCGCCGTTCGACCGGGACCCGACCGATGCGGACATCGTCGTGGTCGGGGTCCCCTTCGACGGCGGCACCACCTATCGGCCGGGTGCCCGACTCGGTCCTCGCGCCGTGCGCGAGCAGTCGGTGTACGTCGGCCAGTACCCGTGGGGGCATTGGCCGTGGGACGCGCAGGTGCTGGCGGAGCGGCGGCTGGTCGATTGGGGCGACATCGCCGGCACGGTGTTCTGGGCGGGCTACCCGCAGCGGATGGTGCGCGACGTGCGCGCCGCCGTCGACCCGCTGCTCGCCACCGGCGCCTCCGTGCTCGGCCTCGGCGGTGATCACATGGTGGCGTACCCGCTCGTCGCCGCCACCGCCGAGCGGCACGGTCCGCTGGCGTTGGTCCACATCGACGCCCACAGCGACACCTGGGACATGGGCGACGACCTCAACCACGGCACGATGTTCCGCCTGGCGGCGCAGGAGGGCTGGATCGTGCCCGACCACTCGATCCAGGTCGGGATCCGCACGCCCAACCCCGACACCTGCGGGTTCCGGGTGGTCGACGCCGACACGGTGCTCGACCGACCGTTGGCGGAGACCGTCGCCGAGGTACGGGCTCGCGTCGGGGGCTTGCCGGTGTACGTGTCGTTCGACATCGACGCGCTGGACCCGGCGTTCGCTCCCGGGACGGGCACGCCGGTGGCCGGTGGGCTCACCACGCGCGAGGCGCGGGTGCTGCTGCGCGGTCTGGCCGGGCTGCGCATCGTCGGCGCCGACCTGGTCGAGGTGGCGCCGGCGCTGGATCCGAGCGATGCCACGGCGATCGCGGCTGCGACGCTGGCACTCGACCTGGCGCACCTGCTGGCGCTCGGGCGCCCCGAGCCGGCGCCAGCGGTATGACGGTCGGGCGGCAGGGGAGGGGCCCGGTGATGGTCAGGCGGGATGGCCGGGCTCGATGCGGCGCACGGCACCGAAGCGCAGCGGTCGGCGGTCGGCGTCCGGGATGGCGCCGACGGTGACCGGCTCCAGCACCATGCCGTGATGATCCCCGAGCG
>JAGQTE010000526.1 GCA_020439175.1 Acidimicrobiales bacterium
ACCCTGGCCAGGTAGCCGACGAGCGCACGGCTCGCCAGCTCCGTCGGCTCACTTCCCGCCATGTGGTAGCTGGCCGCTGGCTCCTGGGATCCGCGCATGGGGCGATCTTCCGCCTCACGGGCCCGACTTGGCGTGGGGCGTACGGCCCATTTTTTGATAAATGGGCCGAAAGCATCATTCGATGGATTCGGCCGATCTCTCAAAAGTCCTGTTCAGGCGCTTGCGAGCTCCACGGCCGTGGCGAACACCGCGTCGAGCATGGGCTCGGTCAGCTTGCCGGTGAAGGTGTTCTGCTGGCTGACGTGGTAGCTGCACACCATCGTCAGCGTGTCGGTCGGGACGACGACGCCGTGCCCGAACGCCGGGCGGGGCCGCACGCCGAGGTGCGACGCCATCGCCTGGTACGCGAACTGCCCCAGCACCACGGCGACGCGCGCCTGGCGCAGCAACGCCAGCTCGCGCTCGAGAAAGGGCGCGCAGGCGTCACGTTCGGCCGGTGTCGGCTTGTTCGCCGGCGGCGCGCACCGCACCGGCGCCGTGATGTAGGCGCCGTCGAGGCGCAGCCCGTCATGGCGCGACACGCTCTCGGCGCGGTTCGCCAACCCGGCACGGTGCAAGGCCCGGTAGAGCCACTCCCCCGACCGGTCGCCGGTGAACATCCGCCCGGTGCGGTTGGCACCATGCGCCGCCGGCGCCAACCCGACCACGACGATGCGGGCCTGCGGATCGCCGAAGCCGGGCACCGGCCGACCCCAGTAGGTCTCGTCGGCATAGGCAGCACGCTTGGTGGCGGCCACCTCCTCGCGCCACGCCACCAGCCGGGGGCAGGCCCGGCACTGCGCGACCTCGTCCGCCAGCGCGGCGAGCGACGTGGCAGGCGACGGGTCGGACACGCCTGCGGAGGCTATAGGTTTGGCGTCCCATGCCTCCCCGTCGGCGACCCGCCTCCCCCACCGTCGTGCTGCTCGTCCGGCACGGCGCCACCCCGACCACCGGCACCGTGCTCCCGGGACGAGCCGCAGGCCTGCACCTGTCTGATCAGGGCACGGCACAGGCCGAGCACGCCGCAGCGCGGATCGCGGCGCTCGGCACGGTCCGCGCCGTCTACGCCTCCCCGCTCGAACGCGCACGCGACACGGCGGCGCCGATCGCCAAGGCATGCAGGTTGCGCACCCGCGTGCGCGCCGGCCTCAACGAGTGCGACTTCGGGCGCTGGACCGGGCGCAAGCTGGCCGAGCTGCGCAAGCTGCCCGAGTGGTCGACGGTGCAGCACCGTCCCAGCGCCTTTCGCTTTCCCGACGGCGAGTCGTTCGCTGAGATGCAGCACCGCATGGTGACGACCTTGGCCGGCATCGCCGCCGACCACCCCGGCGAGACCGTCGTCGCCGTGTCGCACGCCGATCCGATCAAGGCAGCTGTCGCCGACGCCGTCGGCACCCACCTCGACCTGTTCCAGCGCATCGTCGTGTCGACCTGCTCGGTCAGCGCGCTGGCGTACACGCCGGGAGGGGTCGTCGCCCTGTCGGTCAACAACACCGGTGACGACCTCGCTCGGTTGGTGGTGTCATGAGCCGCAACGCCTCCTTCGACCAGCCCGATCGGTTCACCGTCGGTGCCGTCGGCGAGCCCGGCGAGCGCGTCTTCTACCTGCAGGCGACCCAGGCGGCCGACGTCCTCACGCTGCGCCTCGAGAAGCAACAGGTGGCGGCCCTGGCCACCTACCTCGAGGGCGTGCTCGCCGACACCGGTGGCGCCCCGACGCTCGACCCGAGCATCCCGCTGGCCCTGGTGACGCCGATCGAGCCGGACTGGACCGTCGGGTCGCTGGCGATCGGCGTCGAGGAGGACGGGCAGCGCATCGTCATCGCCGCCGAGGAGCTCATCGCCGAAGGTGACGAGGACGACCCGCTGCGAGCGGTCCCCGGCGCCGCCCGCATCGCCATCACCCGGTCGCAGGCCGGGGCCTTCGTCCCGCACGCCGAGGCGCTGGTGTCGTCCGGACGTCCGGTCTGTGCGCTGTGCGGTCGCCCGATGGACCCGTCGGGCCACGTCTGCCCTCGCAAGAACGGCCATGGAGCCCACTGAGGTCGTCCTCGCACGCGGCGACCTCACCGTCGTCGGCCGCATGCCGTGGAGCTCGAACGCCACCTTCCTGGTCGAGTGCGTCCTCGACGGTCAGGTCGAACGTGCCGTCTACAAGCCCGTGCGCGGCGAGCGACCGCTGTGGGACTTCCCCGAGGGTCTGCACCGGCGAGAGCGCTCCGCGTACGTCCTGTCGGACGCGCTCGGCTGGGACCTCGTCCCCACCACGATCATCCGCGACGACGCCCCCATGGGCACCGGATCGATGCAGCACTTCGTCGACGCCGACTTCGCCCAGCACTACTTCACGATCCTCGAGGACCCGGCCACGCACGACGCCCTCCGGCACCTCTGCGCGTTCGACATCGTGGCCAACGCCACCGACCGCAAGGGCGGCCACGTCCTGATCGACGGCGACGGCGGGATCTGGGCGATCGACAACGGCTTGTGCTTCCACGCCGAACCCAAGCTGCGCACCGTGATCTGGGACTTCGCCTACGAGCCCATCCCGGCACCGATCGTCGACGGGCTCTGCCGGCTCGGCGACGGTGACCTCCCCGCCGAGCTGCGCACGCTGCTCAGCGTCGACGAGGTCGATCAGCTCGAGCTGCGTGCCCGGGGGCTGGTGCGCCACGGGGTGTTCCCGCACGATCCGACCGGCCGCCGGGTGCCCTGGCCGTTGGTCTGAGCCCGGACGCGCAACGGGCCCGGCCGAGATGGCCGGGCCCGTCTGCGTGCGTTCGACGGTCGGTCAGCGAGCCTTGATCTGCTCGATGACGGCCGGCAGGACCTTGTGCACGTCGCCCACGATGCCCAGGTCGCTGATCGAGAAGATCGGCGCCTCCGCGTCCTTGTTGATGGCGATGATGTTCTTCGAGCCCTTCATGCCCACCATGTGCTGCGTGGCGCCGGAGATGCCCGCCGCGATGTACACCGTCGGCTTGACGACCTTGCCGGTCTGGCCGACCTGGTAGCTGTAGGGCACCCAGCCGGCGTCGACGATGGCACGCGACGCACCGGGCGCGGCGTTGAGCAGCTTCGCCAGCTCCTCGACCATGCCGAACTTCTCGGCCTCACCGAGGCCACGGCCGCCCGACACCACGATGTCGGCGTCGTCGAGGGACGGGCCCTCGCGCTCCTCGACGTGGCGGTTGACGATGCGGGCGCCGGCGGGCACCTCGGGGACCGCCAGGCCGGCGACTGCGGCAGCGCCGCCGCCGCTCGGCTCGGGCGCGAAGGACTTCGGCCGAACCAGCACGAGGAACGGGCCCTCGCCGGTGAACTTGGTCTTGACGTCCACCGTGCCGCCGAACACCGGAGTGGTGCACACCAGCGAGCCGCCGTCGACCTCGAGGTCGACGTTGTTGGTGAGGGCGGTGCGGTCCAGCTTCGCCGACAGGCGGCCGATGACGTCGCGGCCGTCGTAGCTGGTGGCGGCGATCACGGCGTCGGGGCCGGTGCCGGCGGCGACCGCCGCGGCGATGGCCGCCGCGACCGGGACGCCGGCGAGGGCGCCGCCGAGGTCGCCGGTGGCGTGCACCGTGGTGGCGCCGTGTGCACCGAGGTCGGCGGCGATGGCATCGGCGTCGCCGCCGCCGTAGACGCACTCGACCGTGTCGGCCAGCGAGCGGGCCTTGGTCAGCAGTTCGAGGGTGGTGCTCGAGACCTTGCCGTCAGTGGCTTCGGCGAGCACCCAGATCTTGGACAGTGTCATGTTCGTGCTCCTCCGCCTCAGATGACCCTCAGGTTCTCGAGGAACGCCACGATCTTCTCGGCGCCGGTGCCGTCGTCCTCGACGACCTCACCAGCCTCCCGAGCGGGCGCCTGCTCGACGGCGACGATCTCCTGACCGGCGCCTGCCCAACCGCCGGCGGTCACGCCGACGTCCGCGGCGGACAGCTCGTCCACCGGCTTCGACTTGGCCGCCATGATGCCCTTGAACGACGGGTAGCGCGGCTCGACCACACCGGCGGTCACCGAGACCACGCAGGGGGTGGGGCACTCGACGTCGTCGTAGCCGGCCTCGGTCTGGCGCTCGACCTTGACGGTCGAGCCCTCGACGGCGATGGACTTGGCGAAGGTGACCGACGGCAGACCGAGCAGCTCGGCGACCTGCTCGGGCACGGTGCCGGTGTAGCCGTCGCTCGACTCGGTGGCGGTGAGGATCAGGTCCGCACCCTCGACCCGCTTGATGGCGCCGGCGAGCACCTTCGAGGTGGTCAGCGCATCGGAGCCCTGCAGCGAGGGATCGGAGACCAGGATGGCCTTGGCCGCACCCATGGCCAGCGCGGTCCGCAGGCCGGCCGTCTCGTTGTTCGGAGCCATCGAGACGAGGGTGACCTCGCCGCCGCCGGCGGCATCGGCCAGCTGAAGCGCCATCTCGACGCCGTAGGCGTCGGACTCATCGAGGATGAGCTTGGTGTCCCGCTTCAGCGTCTTCGTGTTGGGATCCAGCGCACCCGGCTCGGCCGGGTCCGGTATCTGCTTGACGCAGACGACGATGTTCATGGGGGGTGATTCTGTCGGTCGTCCCGACGACCGGCCAAATCCACACCGCGCCCCCGCCGAAATTGGGTTGGGTATTCCGACATGCCGTAGCCGCCGACCCAATTCGGGGGCGGTCGCCGTCATGCGGCCAGAGCCCGCGAGATCAACAGGCATACCTGCGCCGGCTGCTCGCGCAGCATCCGATGGGTGATCTCGATGATCGTCCACCCTGCGGTCCGGGCTCGGTTTCGCTTGCGGCGATCGGCTTCGAACGCCTCACGGTGCAGATGGTGGGTCACGCTGTCGATCTCGATGGCGACCCGCTGCTCCGGATACGCATAGTCCGCCCGCATGATGAACCCGGCCTCATCGTGCAGGTCGACCTGCGCCACCGGTTCGGGAAGGCCGGCACGACGCAGCAGCTGGGCGAACGCGACCTCGAGCACGCTGTCGCCGCCGACGACGCCGAGGTGCTCATCGAGCACGGCGCGGAGCTTGCCGACCCCGTTTCGGCCCCGCCGGGCGTGGGCGACCAGCGATCGCAAGGCGCGTTCAGGATCGGTCCGGCCCGACGTCCATGCCTGGACGAAGACCTGTTCCAGCCGGTCGATCGTCGCCACCGCGCCGAGATCGACCAACAGCCGCTCGATGGGCGTGACCGGGATGCCCAGCACGGGGATCGGGTCGATGAGGTCGAAGTCGGTGCGGCGGAACACCCGCGCCCAGGTGGGCCGGACGCCGCAGCTTCTCGACACCGAGACGTCGAGCGCCCGCGTGCGCGGGTCTGCGAGGCCGAGTAGGCGCGCCGCCGACCGATGCGACGCGACACCGCGGGTCGCCAGGCACGCGGCGAGCAGGTCCGCCTCCCAGGTCGCAGGTGCGGCGGCCATGCGGAAGACGCCCGCTCGGAGAC
Source organism: Acidimicrobiales bacterium (assembly GCA_020439175.1). Classification (GTDB taxonomy): domain Bacteria; phylum Actinomycetota; class Acidimicrobiia; order Acidimicrobiales; family Acidimicrobilacustridaceae; genus JAGQTE01. The sequence continues at coordinate 5,483 of JAGQTE010000526.1, forward strand.
GGACGACTCGCCCACGACGGACCCAATCCGACAGCGTCGCCGCCGCGACCCCGACCCTCGAGGCGTCGGCGCCGGTGAACACGCCGTGCTGGGTGCACGCGACCTGGCTGAGCAGGCCGAACCGGTCGGCCATCGCGGCCTCCCTCGGATGGATCGACGACGGTCAGGTCGACGACCGTCGACGATCAGCTCCGAACCGGAACGCAGGGACAACCTACGAGGCGAAGCGCCCGCGGTCCCACCGCGTTTCCGCACCGGACGATCACCCCGAAATCGGAATGAGCACTTCGATATGCCGAAGCGCCCAGCCCAATTTCGGTTGGGTAGGTTGGCGGCCGTGCGCCTGCTGCTGATCGTGAACTCGTCGGCGTCGTCGGTCACGGCGCGCTCGAGGGTGGTCATCGGCAAGGCGCTGGGTGCCGACCACGACGTCGAGGTCGTCGAGACGAGCCGCCGGGGCCACGCCACGCGCCTGGCCCAGGCGGGCGCGGACGACGGCGTCGACGTCGTCGCCGTCCTCGGCGGGGACGGCACGCTCAACGAGGCGGCGAACGGCCTGGTGGGTTCGGCGACGGCGTTGGCGGCGCTGCCCGGCGGCTCGACGAACGTGTTCGCCCGGACCATCGGCATGCCCGACGACCCGATCGAAGCCACGGGGGCGCTGCTCGAGGCCCTCGGCCGCCGCTCCATCCGCCGCATCGGCGTGGGCGAGGTCAACGACCGCAGCTTCTTGTTCAACGCCGGCTACGGGTTCGACGCCGCGGTGGTCGCGCAAGTCGAGCGGCGGGGACATCTCAAGCGTTGGGCGAGCCACCCGCTGTTCGTCTACGCCGCCTTCGACACGGCGTTTCGCCACTACGACCGGACCCGCCCCCGGTTCGCCGTCCAGACGGGCGACGGCACGATCGTCGACGACGGCTACCTGGGCCTGTGCTTCAACTCGAACCCCTATACCTACCTGGGCTCGCTGCCGATCAACCTGGCGCCCGACGCCACCTTCGAGCGCGGACTGGTGTCGGTGTGCGTGCGCACGCTGCGGGTGCACACCGTCATGGGCCTGGTGGCATCGGGCCTGCTGACCAACGGACGCCGGGTCCAGCGCCACCCGCTCGTCTCGTACCGGCCCGATCAGACGACGGTGACCGTGCGGGGCTACGGACCGTTCCCGTACCAGATCGACGGCGACTACCTCGGCGAGGTGGACGAGCTGCGGTTCCGCCACGTGCCCGACGCGCTCGACATCGTCGTGCCCTGACGGGAGCAGCCGCTACCGGGACGGGCCGTCGTGGCCGAGCGCCCGCCGGGCCGCCGCCGGCACGTTCGTGATCACCCCGTCGACCCCGAGGGCCGCCAGCTCCCGCAACCGCTGCGGCTCGTCGACCGTCCACACGTTGCACGCCAACCCGGCGCCGTGCGCAGCCTCGACGAGCGCGGCGTCGGTGCTGGCGTCGTCGGGATGCAGCGCCACGTGCCCTCGCTCGTGCGTCAACGCCACGACGCGCTCGACGCGCTCGGGCACCACCCCGACGGTGAGCAGGCCGGTGGGCATGGACGGGTCGAGCTGGTGCACCCGGTCGATCATCCCCAGATCGAACGAGGTGATGAGCACCGGCGCCGTCGCGGGCCTGGCGGCATCGGCGATGACGGCCAGCGTGGCCTCGGCGAGCGACCGTGCCGGGTCGAAGCCGGGCTCGTGCGGCGCGTGCTTGATCTCGACGTTCACACCGAGGTGCTCGCAGGCAGCAAGCGCGGCGGCCAGCGTCGGGACCGAGGCCGGGAGGTCGGCCGCGCGCTGCTCGGCGATGGGTCGGCCGAGGTCGGCATCGTGATGGACGACGAGGACGCCGTCGGCTGTCCGGCGCACATCGAGCTCGACCCAATCGGCGCCCTGGTCGATGGCGCCACGGAACGCGGCCACCGTGTTCTCGGGGAAATCCCTGCTCGCGCCCCGGTGGGCGATGATCGACGAGCTGTGGATACCACTCGATGTGGTCATGGAGCCATCCTTCGAAGCGTGTGTCAGGTATCACGAAAAAGTATTGGCACACCCCTTGCGACCACCTTTAGAACCGTTTACGGTTGTTCACGTCCCAGCTGCACACCTGCGGATCAGTCTGCAGTGGTGGCATGTGAACAGCTTCACGACCGATTGGCTTGTCAAGCAAGACAGGGCAGCGGCCGTCCGACCGAAAGACTGTGGAGGCACCGTGGCCCTCACGACCGCCCGCTCCCTCGCCCTGTCCGTCGAACCCGACGAATGGCGCGAATTCGCCGCCTGTCGCGACACCGATCCCGATCTGTTCTTCCCGGTCGGCACGACCGGACCCGCCATCGAGCAGATCGCCAACGCCAAGGCCGTCTGCGCCGAGTGCGAGGTCGCCGAGCCCTGCCTGGAGTTCGCGCTGAACACCAACCAGGACTCCGGCATCTGGGGCGGCACCTCCGAGGACGAGCGGCGCCAGATCCGCCGCCGCCGGGCCGCCGCCCGCCGCCGGGTCTCCTGACCTGCGGGGCCGACACGGCCCACCCCACGTTCGACGACCGAGGCCCCCCGTGCGGGGGCCTTGTCGCGTCCGGTGCACGCAGTGACGGTCGTCACCGGGCGAGCGGGTCGAGCGGGTCCTCCGAGAGCGGAACGACCAGCTCGACGACGGTGCCGGGCCGCGTGGCGTCGCCTCGACCCCGACGCATGCTGATGGTGCCGCCCAGCTCGGTGGTCACCAGCGTCCGCACGATCGACAGCCCGAGCCCGGTCGACGCCTCGAGGTCGAAGCCCTCGGGCAACCCGACGCCGTCGTCGCGCAACAGCACGGTCACCGATCGCCCGTCGTTGCCGAGCCGAAGCTCGACGTGGCTCGGTTCGTGCACCGAGCCCAACGGGAAGGCGTGGTCCATGGCGTTCTGGAGCAGCTCGGTGAGCACCACGGACAACGACGTCGCCATCGTCGCCGGGAGCTTCCCGGCATCGCCGACGACCGTCACCGACACGGGACGCTCGGGCGAGACGAGTCCCTCCTCCACCATGCGCACGAGCGGACGGACGATCTCCAGGAACGGGACGTCGTCGCCCGCTTCGAGCGAGAGCGTCTCGTGCACGAGCGCGATCGACCGGATCCGCCGCACCGACTCCTCGAGCGCCGCCTTCGCCTCCGGCGCCTCGAGCCGGCGTGCCTGGAGGCGCAGCAACGACGAGATGGTCTGGAGGTTGTTCTTCACCCGGTGGTGGATCTCGCGGATCGTCGCGTCCTTGGACAACAGCAGCCGGTCCCGACGGCGCACCTCGGAGATGTCGTGGAGCAGCGCCAACGCCCCCGTGGTGGTGCCGTGCTCGAGCAGCGGGAGGCACCACATCGACACGGTGACCTCGCCGGGGCGCTCCATCTCGTCGTAGGCCGGGACGCCGCGACCGAAGGCGGAGCGCACGGCGCTCTCGGGCAGGCCCAGCTCGCCGAGGAGGTTGCCCTCGAGCTGCCCGTGCACACCGAGACGGTGCAGGGCGGAGATGGCGTTGGGCGAGGCGAACTCGATGCGACCGGTGCCGTCGAGCAGCAGCGCCCCGTCCCCGACGCGCGGCGCGTCACCCTCCCACTCGTCGAGGGTGCGGAACGGGAACTCGCCCGTGGCGATCATCCGGGCGAAGCGGTGGAAGACCTCGACGTAGGTCCGCTCGAGCTCGCCCGTGTGCCGACCGACCGACGAGGCCGCCTCGCGCGTGAGCACGGCCACGGTCCGACCGTCCCGACGCACCGGGATGCACAGCACCCGCACCAGCTCGCGCAGCTCCTGGTTCGGCACCTCCCCGCTGATGATCTCGCCCAGGCTCATGCAGCGCGCCACGAGCGGCCGCTCGTGGTCGGTGACGACACGCCCGATCCAGTCGGTCTTGTAGAGCGTCTGGCCCGTCGTCGGGCGCACCTGGCTCAGCACCAGGAACCGCTCCGCCCCTTCGCCGTCGGCCGGATGCCCCATCGAGGCGAACAGCATCAGGTCCGAGAAGCACAGGTCGGCGAGCAGCCCCCACGAGCCGACGAGCCCGATGAGGTGGTCGACGTCGGGCGCACGCAGCGGGGTGTGGATGCGCGCCAGGTCGGCGATGCCGGCCATGTCAGCGCCAGATGCGGGCGCCCATGCGCAGCAGCCCGGCCAGGTCGGCGATGTCCTCGTCGAAGTACGGTGCCGTCGCCACGACGTCGGGCACGCGCGAGAACTCCCGGC
>JAGQTE010000527.1 GCA_020439175.1 Acidimicrobiales bacterium
AACAGGCCGGTGACGCAGCGCAGCAGCGTCGACTTGCCGGCACCGTTGGTGCCGAGCAGGGCCACCAGCTCGCCCGGGCGCACCTCGAGGTCGACGCCGAACAGCACCTGCATCGGCCCGTACGACGCCTCGACGTCGCGACACACCAGGGTGCGCGACCCCGCCACCAGACCGGGGGCGGCCTTGGCGTCGGCTCGCGCCGCGCGCCGCGCCTGCAGCCGCTCGAGCGGCCGGCGCAGCGCGGCGCCGGCGCTGTCGGCACCGCCGGGACCGCCTACCTCGTCGTCCAGCTCGATGCCGCGCGCCAGCGCCAGGCGCCGCTGCAGGCGGATCTCGAGGTTGCGCACCACCTGGATCAGCCCCTGCGGCACGCCGAGCAGGACGAGCAGCGTGCCGGCCCCCGTGATGATCAGCTGGTAGGTGGGCACGACGTAGGCGATGCCCTGCACCAGGACCACGCCCAGCAGCGCGCCGCCGATCGACGACATGCCGCCGATGACGGCCATCGAGAACACGAGCAGGCTCATCGCCGGTTCGAAGGTGTGGTAGCCGACGCCACCCAGCACCTGGACGTAGAGGCCGCCGGCGACGCCGGCGATCATGCCCGAGATGACGAAGGCGCCGAGCCGGCTGCGGACGGTGCCGATGCCGGCGGCCTCGGCGGCGCGCCGGTTGTCGCGCCCGGCCAGCCAGCTGCGGCCCGTGCGGGCTCGGCGCATGCCGGTCACGGCCACGATGGTGATGGCCAGCACGCCGAGGCACAGCAGGTACAGCACCGACTCGCTGCCGGCGTCGAAGGTCCCCCACAGCACCGGCCGCGAGAACGAGTCCGGGATCTGGTCCGGGAAGTTCACCGGGTTCAAGAAGAACGAGTCGACCGCCACGGCGAACGCCAGGGTGGTCACCGCCAGGAAGAGCCCGGCGACCCGCAGGGCCGGCAGCCCGAGCAGCACCGCCAGCAGCGCGCCCGCGCCGGCGGCGGCGAGCAGCCCGAGGAACAGGTCGACCTCGGCCCGGCCGACGAGGTTGGCCACCACGACACCACCCACGCCGGCGATGGCGGCCTGCCCGAGGCTCACCGAGCCGCTCCAGCCCGTGAGCAGCACCACCGAGATGACGAGGATCCCGAGCAGCAGGGCCACGCTGACGCGGTTGAGCTGCGACGCCGTGGCGACGAACGGCAGCCCGAGCACGACGACGATGCCGATCGCTGCCAGCACCCGCCGGGTGATGCGCACCTGCCCGAGCCGGGCCAAGGCCTCGGGCATGCGACGCCCCGGCGCCGTCGACCACACGTCGTCCCCTTCGGCGGTGCGGCCGCCGACGCCCTTCTGCACGAGCAGCGCCACCAGGATCACGACGAGGAACACGACGCTCGTGACCGACTGCTTGTCGACGTTCCAGCGCGTCACCTGATCGAGCACGCCGAGCGCCACGCCGGCGAGCACGGCACGGGGCAGGTCGGTCATCTTGGCCACGACGGCGGCGGCGAGCGCCGGGAGCAGCAGCTGCGGGCCGGCGGCGGCGTCGAGGACCAGGCCCTCACTCGGCGACTTGAGCGTCACCGTCACCGCGGCGGCGACGCCCGAGATGCACCACACCAGCGTCGAGAGACGATCGACGGGGATGCCCAGCAGGCGGGCACGCTCGCCGTTGTCGGCGATGCCGCGCACGGCGATGCCGGCCTCGGTGCGCAGCAGGAACCAGGTGAGCGCGCCGAGCAGCAGGGGCACGATGGCGAGCAGCAACAGGTCGTTGCCGGTGATCACCACCGGGTCGACCGTGACCTGCACGGTGTTGAGCGGCGTCTCGAAGCTGCCCACCAGCGGTGGGCCGTCGAGGGCGATCGGCACGATCAGCGCCATGCCGCCGAGCACCTGGGCCAGGCCGATGGTGGCGATGGTCAGGGTGAGCCGCGAGGCGTTGGCGAAGCGGCGGATGACGATGCGCTCCACGAAGAACCCGATGGCCACGCCGAGGGCGACGGCGACGCCGACGGCCACGAACCACGGCACGCCGAGCGATCCCTGGTAGAGCGCGGCCGCCACGGCGGCGGCGAGCCCTCCCATGGCGCCGAAGGCGAAATTCACGATGCGGTGCGACCGGTAGGTCAGCACGAGGCCGACGGCGAGCAACGCCGTGCCGCCGCCGCGGATGACGCCCTGGATGACGACGCCGGCCGGGATCACCGCCGGCGCCACCACCGCGGCGACGACCACCACCACGGCCACGATGACGGGTACGCGCACGGCGCGCATCGCCGGGCTCACGGCGTCGTCTCCCCGGTCGCCGGCGAGCTCGTGGTGGTGGTCGAGGCACCCCCGGGCGGCGCGTCGGGTTCGTCGGGCGGGGGCGGGGCGTTGTCGAACACCTCCGGGTCCCCGGTCGGCACCTCGCCGAGCCGGTAGCGCTGCCGCCCCGGCACGTAGGCGCCCGGCTGGAGATCGAACGCCGAGATGCGCTCGGGGTCCCAGTAGATCTCGCGGGCGTCGATCTGCGGCGTGTACTTGCCGGGCAGGAACTTCCAGGTGCCGGCCTCGCCGTAGCGCTCCGGGTAGGCGAGCATGCCGAGCTCGAAGGTCTCGGGGGTCAGGTCGGGCCCGGCCATCTGGATGCCGATGGCCAGCAGGTACAGCTGGAAGTACAGCAGCGGGGTGGTGAACGCCGGCTCGTCGTCGGCCAGCGACTTGTAGGCCAGGTAGCCCTCGGTGCCGGTCAGCGGCAACGTGTCGCCGAGCGCCGAGGCCCCGAAGGCGCGGCTCCACTGCTCCTGGTCGTAGAGCTGGCCGGCGAAGTCGTTGTCGGTCAGGGCCGTCCCCATGACCAGCCACTCCGGGTTGTAGCCCTGCTCGGTGGCCTTGGACGTCAAGAAGACCGGGAGCAGCGGATCGCAGGCGCAGCCGACCGAGGTGATCCCCTCGGACTTGAGCTTGGCCACCAGCGACGTCGCCTGGTTCGACATCGTCGCCAGGTCGAGCGTGTAGGTCAGCCGCAGGAAGTCGAAGCCCGCCTCGCGGATGACGGCCTCGCCCTCGTCGGCGCAGCGCTGGTACTCGGGGTTGTCCGGCGAGATCACGGCGATCTTGCGGGGTTGGCCCTGCAACCCGTCGCCCGCCCAGCGCGCCGGCTCGCCGAAGAGCCGCTTCGTGCCGTACTCGGTGGCGGCCTTGGACACCAGGGTGCAGCTCGGGGTCAGGCTCCACCCGTAGGGGCGCCGCTCGTGGAACCACTCGTCGGACACGTAGGGCGGCGACAGCGAGATGATGCCGCGCCGGGTCAGGGCGTTGGCATAGGGCTCGGTGATGGCGCTGATGTCGGCGAACACGTCGAGCTCGCTGTCGACCTTGACGGCGTCCGCGGTGGCGGCGTCCTGCCCGCCGCCGAAGATCTCGCCCACCACCGTGCCCTTGCCGTCGTAGGGCACCAGCTCGATCTTGCGGCCGTAGAACTCGAAGTTCTGGTTGAACCAGTCGGTGAGCACGCGCAGGGTGCGCTGCACGCTCTCGGGCGTGTCCGGCTCGAAGTCCACCGACGCCATCTGCTGGATCACGCTGGCGTAGTCGGTGTCGGGCGTGACCCGGTAGGCCACGCGGATCGTGTCGGCGCTGACGCCCCGGCTGGTGGCCCCGCCGTTGTCGCCGTCGAAGGCGAAGCACGGCGGCGAGTACGGGCTCTCGGGGACCTGCAGCTCACGGTCAGGGCACGGTTCGACGTCACCGGTGACCGCCTGGCCCTCGGCGCCGGCGGTCGGGAGCCCGCCGGCGGTGGCGGCGATCGGCGCGCGCGACGGCAGCAACGCCACGACGAGGGCCATGACCACGACGCCGACCACCACGGGCAGGTAGCCGCCCAGGATCCGGCGCTGGGGCGGCGGGCTCA
>JAGQTE010000528.1 GCA_020439175.1 Acidimicrobiales bacterium
ACGCGCAAGATCTACGGCACGACGATCGCCGCCGCCTGCGGGGTGAAGCACGGTTCGCTCGGCCAGAAGGTCGGCACCATCGTCAACGCCATCGACCTGCCTCCCTACGACGTCTCCCTCCTCCACAGCGAGGAGCGCCGCGCCCTCCTGCGGCGACTCGACGTCGACACCCGGCGACGCTGACACCGCCGACGCCGACCATGCACCGTTCGCCGCTGCCACCGTCCGCCACCGCGCTGCGAACGCACGCGGCGAGACGGTGTCGACGAGTGGCTGATGCTGCGTCGTACCGGATGACAAACAGCCACTCGTTGCAGGTCTCGTCCGGGAGGTATGACCTGAACCTGTGGATCGGCCACCCGCTCGAGGGCGCGGCGTACCTTCCTCGTTGAACCAAACGAGTGAACGCCGGGGCTGCAACCCCGGCGAGGAAGGCACGCCGATGTTGAGAGTAGTGACCGATGACGACGCCCGCGCGGAGATGCGCTGGGCGCTGGACGAGATCGTGTTGGAGGGCGCCCGCCGCATGTTGGCGGCGGCCCTCGAGGCCGAGGTCGACGCGTACATCGCCGGGCTGGCGGACCAGCTCGACGAGCGCGGCCACCGCCTGGTGGTCCGCAACGGCCACGCCGAGCCGCGGACGATCACGACCGCCGCTGGCCGGACCGAGGTGCGGGCACCGCGGGTCGATGACCGCCGGGTCGATCCCGTCACGGGTGAGCGGTGCCGGTTCCGCTCGGCGATCTTGCCGCCGTGGGCGCGGCGGTCGCCGAAGGTGACCGAGGTGTTGCCGTTGATGTACCTGCACGGCATGTCCACCGGTGACTTCGCGCCGGCCCTGGAAGGGTTCTTCGGGTCCGCCGCGGGGCTCTCCGCGTCGGTGATCACCCGGCTGACGACCCAGTGGCAAGCCGAGCAGCGCGCGTTCGCCGAACGTCGCCTCGACGACCGCGACTACGTGTACATCTGGGCGGACGGGTGCACTTCAACGTGCGCCTCGAAGAGGACCGGCTGTGTTGCCTGGTGATCGTCGGGGTCCGAACAGATGGCACCAAAGAGCTCGTCGCCCTCGCAGATGGCTACCGCGAGTCCACCGACTCGTGGGCGGACCTGCTGCGAGACCTCAAGCGGCGCGGGATGCGGGCCCCGGTGCTCGCCGTCGGGGACGGGGCGCTGGGGTTCTGGGGTGCGCTGCGCGAGGTGTTCCCCGAGACCCGCGGCCAGCGGTGCTGGGTGCACAAGGTCGCCAACGTCCTCTCCGCCCTGCCCAAGTCGGCCCAGCCCACCGCCCGCAAGATGCTGGCGGAGATCCGCGACGCCGAAGACCGCGACCACGCCACCCGGGCTGCTGACGCGTTCGCCCGGGAGTTCGGAGCGAAGTGGCCCAAGGCCGTCGCCAAGATCGTCGACGACCTCGAGCCGCTGCTCGCGTTCTACGACTTCCCCGCCGAGCACTGGATCCACCTCAAGACCACCAACCCAATCGAGTCGACGTTCGCGACGGTGCGGCTCCGGACCAGGGTGACCAAGGGCCCCGGCTCTCGAGCAGCGGGCCTGGCCATGGCCTTCAAGCTGCTCGAAGCCGCACAGGACCGGTGGCGGGCCGTGAACGGACCCCACCTCGTCGCGCTCGTCCGAGCCGGCGCACGCTTCGAGAAGGGGGTGATCGTCGAACGCGAACAGAAGGATCAGGAAGCCGCCGCGTGATCAGCGGGACGGGCCGATCCACAGGTCTTGACGATTCCTCCGCCAGCGACCGGTAGCGACGCAAGGTCGTTGGCGACCGACCGAGGTGCTCGAGGTGGTCGATGTACTGATCGAGGAGCCGACTGACGCTCTCCGCCGACGGCGCGACCTTGCCGGCGTCGACCTCCGTGACGAGCGAGGCGAGGGCCCGCTGCGCGGTTCGCTTCGAGCCCTTGACACTCTTCACGCGGTAGCGCGGCTTGCCCGTTTCGGGATCGCGCCCGAGCGAGACGCGCAGCTGCCAGTAGTCGGGCCGCATCTCGCGCATCGAACCTCGCATCGCGGCGAGCCTATCGATGTATGGCCCACCGTATGGCCCATTTGGCCCACAACGCCGTCAGCCGGGGCATCTGCCCCGGCTGACCTGCGCTTATGTGGTACGCCCCCTGGGACTCGAACCCAGAACCTGCGGATTAAGAGTCCGTTGCTCTGCCAATTGAGCTAGAGGCGCAAGACCGATGAAGCTGTGAAGTGTACGGCACCGGGGGAGCGGCCCAAAAAGGGTGCCCCGCGGCCCGTGTGGGGTGGCTGAGGGGAATCGAACCCCCGACCTCCAGGACCACAACCTGGCGCTCTAACCGACTGAGCTACAGCCACCGTGGGATCGCTGAGCATAGGCGCGCCGGCGATCAGCGCGGAATCCGGTTCGTCGGACGGACCTGTCGGTGGGGGTCGCCGGCGCGGTAGGGTAGGCCCGGCTGTATGTGTGCACTGCTGTGGAGGGTGAGCATGCGATCGACCATCCGACCCCGCGCCGTCCTGGTGGCGACGCTCGCCGTGCTGGTGGGCGCCACCGGGTTGCTGGCCGCTCCCGCCAGTGCGGGCCTCGGCTCGCTGACGTTCTCGATGTCGCCGACCTCGGGGCCGCCCAGCACCACGGTCTCGTTCTCGTCGATCACCGACTGCTCCGTCGGTGCCGACACCGCCATCATCGCCAACACCCCGACGCCGTCCGATGCGGACGTGCTGGCGTCGGCCCCGGTCGACGTCGAGCTCGGCAACTGGTCGCTCACCTATGACATCCCGGCCGACGCAGCACCGGGCGTCATCACCTTCTGGGCGTTCTGCGTCGGCACGCCGATCAACCAGGCGGCGCTGTCCGATGCCACGATCCTCGACACGTACCAGCCGCAGGACTTCACGGTCACCGGGTCCGGCACCACGACGCCCACGACGGCGCCGCCGACGACCGGGACCACGGTGGCGAACACCGTGTGGCTCGACCTCGACAACACCACGTACCAGCAGGGCGCCACGATGCTGATGGACACCGGCGGCTGGATGCCGGGAGCCGAGGTCGGCATCGTGGTCTTCTCGGACCCGACGGACCTGGGCGTGGCGCTGGCCGATTCGCTCGGCAGCCTGCAGCACAACTGGACGATTCCGGCAAACTTCCCGGTGGGCAGCCACACGGTGACGCTCACCGGCTTGGACCTGGCGGGCAGCATCGTCACGATCAGCGCCCCGTTCAACGTCACGGCCCTCGCCGGAGCGCTGACCACGACGACGAAGGCGGCCGCGGTCATCTCGTCGGGTTCGTTGCCCGCCACCGGCATCACGCCGTACACGCTGCCGCTCACCGTCATCGGTGGCCTGCTGGCCATCGGCGGCGTGGCCCTGGTGGCCCTCGACCGGCAGCGCAAGGCCGGGCTGACGGCGCAGCCGGTGTCGCAGGCTCGCCCGACCGGGGCCGATGGGCCGAACCGGCGGGGCGGTCCACCCGACGGTCGCTTCGGCTGAGGTCGGCCACGCAATCGAACCGGCTCGACGACGGGTCCGCGCCCTACGCTGGCGCGTCCACGCCCTCGTAGCTCAGGTGGACAGAGCATCGGACTTCTAATCCGGCGGTCGCAGGTTCGAATCCTGCCGGGGGCGCTCAGCCAAGGGACCGATGCAATCCCGGTTGCACCTTGACGTCGCCTTACGTTACCTCTCAGATGGTTGTGGGCGGAACTACCTGATCCCAGGGTTGATCTTGCAGCAGTCGTGCACTATCTTGGTCGAGCCGGCGGTGGTGCTCTGTGCCGAGAGCATCACCATCACGCTGGCATGGGTGGGGCCCCGTTCCGCCGAACGGGCACGAGCAACGCAGCCGCCGCCGCCGAGCTCGTGCGATGGCCCGCCAGGTGGTGCCGCCAGTTCCTTCAGGTTCTGGCGGCGCTGCCGCGTCTGGGGACGAACGGGGAGCCCGGGCGCGGCCCAGCTCTGGCCCGGTACGGTCCCGGGCCGTGAAGCGCCTGTTGCTGCTCCGCCACGCCAAGTCCGACTGGTCGGATCCGGCCCTGCCCGACGAGCTCCGACCCCTGAACCGTCGAGGTGAACGGGCTCGGCACCGGATGGCCGCGTATCTGCGGCGCGCCGAGCTGGGCGTCAGCTGCATCGTGACGTCGCCTGCGACCCGAGCGGCGACCACCGCTGCCGCCGTCGCCGAGGCGCTCGGGGTGCCGGCGGAGCCCGATCCGCGGCTGTACACCTTCGGCGCCGCCGGCGTCCTCGCCGTCGTGCGCGGCCTACCCGACGTGCACGACACCGTGCTGCTCGCCGGACACAACCCGGGGTTCGAGGACCTCTCGACGGACCTCACGGGCGAGGTGCACGACTACCTGACGGCATCGCTCGGCGTCATCGACCTGCCGGTCGACCAGTGGCGATCCGTGCGCACCGACGGCTCGGCCACGCTCGAGCGACTGGTCCACCCTCGCGACCTCCCCGGCTGAACCATCCGTTCTGGTGCGAAAACCGGTCGGAATTCGACGCGGTTGCACTACCAGAACGACGGGGGATGGGTCTTCGGGTTGGTGGAACCGCCGGGAACCGGGCACTCGGCCGGCCGACCTGCGGCCTAGCGTGGACGGGTGCGCGGCGACGACGGCATCCTGGCACCGGCGTGGCGGGCGCTCACGATCGGGCTGTTCCTCACGATCTTTGTCGCTGCCATCGAGGCGCTCTCGGTGGCCGCGGTCATGCCGCTGGTCGAGCAGGACCTGCGTGATCTCACCCTGTACGGCTGGGTGTTCAGCGCCTTCTTCCTCGGGCAGCTCGTCGGCATCTCGCTCGTGGCACGCCTCATCGACACGGGACCGGTGCGCGTACCGCTGGCCTTGGGGCTGATCGTGTTCGCCGCCGGACTCGTCGTCGCATCGGTGGCGCCGTCGATGGGGGTGCTCGTCGGGGCGCGTGTCCTGCAGGGCATCGGCGCCGGGGCGATCCCCGCCGTGGCGTTCGCCGTGATCGGTCGGGCGTATCCCGACGAGCTGCGACCGGCCATGTTCGCCGTCGTGTCCACCGCCTGGGTCGTCCCGGCGGTCTTCGGGCCGGCCCTCGCCGGCTTCGTCGGCGCGCACGTCGGTTGGCGCTGGGTGTTCGCCGGGCTGCTGCCGTTCGTGGCGTTGGCCGGCACCTTGGCCGTGCGGGCGGTGCGGGTCGTGCCGCCGCCGACCACCCCGGCCGCTGCTCGGGGCGACGACGCCGGGGACGTTCCGGAGGTCACCGCCACGGCCCCATCCCGGCCGGATCGGCGGATCCCGTTGACGCTGGGCTTGACCGCGGCAGCCACCGTCACGCTCGCCGGCGCCAGTCTCGACGGCGTCGCCGGTGCCGCGATGCTCGTCGGCGGTCTGGTGGGCACGATGTGGGCCTTCAGCCGGCTCACCCCACGCGGCACGCTGCGCCTGGCGCGCGGCGTCCCGGCGGGCGTGGCGCTCAAGGGCCTGCTGGTCGTGGCCTTCTTCTCGGCCGACGCCTTCGTGCCCTACGCCATGGTCGAAGGGCGCGGCACCGAGGTATGGGTGGGCAGCCTCGTCATCACCACCGTGTCGCTGATGTGGACCGTCGGATCCTGGATCCAGGCCCGGGCCGTGCTGCGGGTCGGGCCCGTCGCGCTGTGCCGTGTCGGGTTCGGCTGCTTGGCCCTGGCGCTGGCAGGCATGGCGATCACGATGGCGGCATCGGTGCCCGCGGCGGTTGCCTTCCTGGCCTGGGGACTCGGCGGCATCGGCATCGGCACGGTGTACGGCGCCGTCACCGGCTCGGTCCTGGCCACGGCCCCGGTGGGCGACGAGGGGGCGACGTCGGCATCGCTGCAGTTGTCCGAGACCCTCGGCATCGCGCTGGGCACCGGCGCTGCGGGCGCCGTCGTGTCCGGCCTCGTCGAGCGCGGGGCCACCCCGGCCGCCGCCGTGGCCGTCGTGTTCGTGGCAGCAGCGGTCGTGGCGCTGGTCGGCCTCGTCGTCGCCGGACGGTCGCCGGCGTCGGTGCGCCGGGCGGCTGAGCCGGCCCGACCCGTCACGGCGTGATCAGCACCTTGCACTGCTCGCTCGGCCGCTTGAGCGCCTCGAACGTGTCCGGCAGCTGGTCGAGGCCGATCTCGTCGGTCACGAGCGGCTCGACGTCGACGCGCCCGCGCGCCAGCAGGTCGATCACGGCGTCGAACTCCGGTCGCGTGTAGTAGAAGGCGAAGCGCACGTCGAGCTCCTTGGCCATCATCGTGAACGGCACGACCTGATCGGGGGCCATGCACACGCCGGCGACGGTGACGATCCCGTCGACGGGCGCCACGTCGGCGGCGTGCTGGATGAGCCCGGGCAGGCCCACGCACTCGATGACGTGCTTGGGCGGCGCGCCCCCGCACCGGGCCGCTGCGGCACTCGCCACGTCCTCGGCCACCGGGTCGATGACGGCCGTGGCACCTACGGCGAGCGACAGCTCGCGCCGGTGCGCCACCGGATCGGACACGATCACCTCGTGGGCGCCGGCCTGGCGGAGCCACAGCGCCACGGCGGCGCCGATCGGCCCGCCACCGAGCACGAGGGCGTTGTCGCCGATGCCGATCTCGGCCCGCTGCACCGTGTGCAGCGCCACCGCCAAGGGCTCGACGAGCGCGCCGAGCCGGGCATCGACGGCGTCGGGGAGACGGTGCAGATCCCGTGCCGGCATCGTCGTCAGCTCGGCGTAGCCGCCGGGGCGCTCGATGCCGACCATCTGTGCGGTGGCGCACTTGCGCACGCGCCCCGTGAGGCAGGCCGCGCACGTCCCGCAGGTCGCCAGCGACAGCACCGCGGCGCGGTCATCCGGTGCCCAGCCCTCCACGCCGGGGCCGACGTCGACCACGGTGCCGCACAGCTCGTGGCCCATCACCAGGCCCGGCAGCGGGAGGACGTCGGCGGCGTGGAGGTCCGATCCGCAGATGCCGCAGGCGTCGACCTGCAGGAGCACCTCGCCTGCGGTCGGCGTCGGGTCCTCGAGGTCCACGACGGCGAGGGGAGCACCAGGTTCGGTCAGCACGGCGGCACGCATGGCCGGCAGCGTAGGCGGGCGGTGCGCCGTCCGGGGTTGACACGAGCTAATACCTATGTATCAGTTTCAGCAGCGGCGGGCGGGCCGCCGCACGAGGGGGGAAGCCATGGCGATCGATGCCGAGACGCGGACGTTGTTCACGGACGAGTTCATGATGAACCCGTATCCCGAGATCGCTCGCCTGCGCGCCGAGGAGCCGGTGCACTGGGTGCCCGAGCTGGGTTGCTGGTTCGTGACCCGCCACGACGACGTGAAGCGCCTGTTGAACGACCCTGACATCGCCACGCCCGACCGCCGGGCCTGGGAAGGGCACGTGCCGCCGGAGCCCGGCAGCTACCTGGCGTGGGTCACCGACAACTCGATCCTGGCGCTGTCGGGCGCCGAGCACGCGCGCGTGCGCCGGCTCGTCTCCAAAGCGTTCACGCCCAAGGCGATCGCGCGGATGGAGGACCAGATCCGGGAGGTGGTCGCCCGGTTCGCCGCCCCGCTCGCCGGACGGACCGGGGTCGTGGACCTGATGGGGGAGTACACCGAGCCGATCCCCAACACCGTCATCTCGCGCATCACCGGCATCCCGGCGATCGACGGGGACGAGCGGCGGTTCCGCGAGCTGGCGCAGGCGCTGATCGGCGCCGCCATCCCCTTCGCGTCGCCCGAGGAGCAGGCCGCGGCCGAACCGGCGCTGCTCGAGCTCTCGGCGTGGGTCCGGCGGCTGGCCGGCGAGCGTGCTGCCGAGCCACGCGACGACCTGATCTCGGACCTGGTGCAGGCCCACGACATGGGCGACACGATGACTGCCGACGAGATCGTGCTGCTGGTCACGGCCTTGATCAGCGCCGGGAGCGAGACCACGGCGCTCGGCGGCATGGTGGCCTTGCTCACGCTGCTGCTCATGCCCGACGTGTTGGAGCGGGTGCGCGCCGACCGGTCGCTGCTGCCCCAGGCGGTCAACGAGGTGCTGCGCCACACGATGGGCGGCCCGGGTGGCCTGCAGCGCTACGCCGTGCGCGACGTCGAGCTGCGCGGGGCGCAGGTGCGTGCGGGCCAGATGCTGCTGCTGAGCTTCGGCGGGGCCAACCGCGACCCCGAGGCGTTCGACGATCCGGACCTGTTCGACATCGACCGGGACCACAGCAACCTGTTGAGCTTCGGCCACGGCCCGCACTACTGCCTCGGCGTCCATCTGGCCCGCACCGAGCTGCGCTGCATGGTCGATGCCGCGCTCGACGTCATCCCGCCCGGCGCGGAGCTGCGGCTCGAGCAGCTCCAGCTCCGGCCGTTCGGCATGTTCAGCCGGCCGGTGAACCTGCCGGTCGACTTCGGTCCGGCGCCGGCGCCGGCGCCGATGGGTTGATCGCCGACGCGGGTCGCGACCGGTTGATCGCCGCCGCGGAACCCCCGAGGTAGCTCTCGACCACCTCGGGGTGGGCGAGGACCTCCTCGGGTGCGCCGACGGCGACGACCCGGCCCTGGTCCATCGCCACCAGGCGGTCGCACAGCGACGCCGCCAGGGGCATGTCGTGCTCGACCAGGACGATCGTCAGATCGAGGTCGTGGCGCAGGCGCCGCAGCAACGAGCCCATCGCTTCGACCTCCGCTTGGGCCAACCCGCTCGACGGCTCGTCGAGCAGCACGATCGACGGTCGGCCGGCGGCGATGCCCGCCAGATCGACCACCCGCCGGAGGCCGGTCGAGAGCTCCGCCACGGCGTGGTCGCGATAGCGCTCCAGGCCGAAGCGTTCGAGCAGGGCGTCGACGGTCTCGTGCACGGCGCGCTCGCTGCGCCGTTGCGCCGGCGTGCCCACCACGGCCTCGACCGCGCCGGGGACGGCCACGGCACGGTCGCAGGCGATGGCCAGGGTCTCGGTGACCGTCAGCGAAGGGAACAGCCGCGGATCCTGGAACGAGCGCGCCACGCCGAGGTGTGCCAGTGCGGTGACGCCGGCATGCGTCTCGTCGGCGCCGGCGACGCGCACCACGCCGGCGCGCACCGGAGCCAGGCCGCTCAGCGCATCGAGCAGCGTGGACTTGCCGGCCCCGTTGGGTCCGATCAGTCCCACGACCTCGCTACGCGCCACCTCCAGATCGACGTCGTGCACGGCGACCACGCCGCCGTAGGCGACGGTGACGCCGCGCGCATCGATGGCCGGCGGCGCGTCGGCCATCGCGGCGCGGCCCGGCCGGGTGCCCGCCCCGTCGGGTGCTGCCGCGTCCTCGGCGATGCCGGCCAGGAAGACGCTGCGGAACAGGTCCGGTCGGTCGAGCAGTTGTGCCGTCGTGCCGCGGAAGCGGACCTGACCCCGCTCGAGGAAGATCGCCTCGTCGGTGATCGTCAGGGCCAGGTTCACCGACTGCTCGACCACGACGACCGTGGTGCCCGTCGCCCGCACCCGTTCGACGAACGCGATCAGCCGCTCCACGACCAACGGCGACAGGCCGAGCGACAGCTCGTCGATGAGCAGCAGGCGCGGACCGGTGATGTAGGCCATGCCGACCGCCAGCATCTGCTGCTCGCCGCCCGACAGGCTCGCCGCCGCCTCGCGACGACGTACGTCGAGCACCGGGAACATCGCCAGCACCTCGTCGCGCCGAGCAGCCGAGTCCGGGCCGCGACGATCCAGCCAGCGGGCCAGCTCCAGGTTCTCGTCGACGCTGAGCGCGCCGAACACGCCACGGCCGCCCGGTGCGTGCGCGATGCCCAGGGCGGCGACGCGATGTGGTGGCAGGCCGGCGATGTCGCGGCCGTCGAGGGTGATCGTCCCGCCCGCCGGTGGCACCAGGCCGCTGACCGCCTTGAGGACGGTGGACTTGCCGGCGCCGTTGGTGCCGAGCAACGCCAGGGTGGATCCCGCAGGCACGGCGAAGGTCACGCCGTCGATCACCCGAGTGGATCCGTAGCGCACGTCGAGGTCGTGCACACCCAGCAACGGCTCGGCCACCTCCTCGGCGTGCGCCCGTTCGGATGGCGCACCGGCGTCGGATGGCGCACCGGCGTCGGGTGGTGGCGACACCGCCTCCGGGGCCGAGGCGGCGGCGTCGTGGGTCACGAGGTCGGGGTAGAGGCGGCGCAGCAAGCGGTCGCGCCCGGCGAGCACGCCGCCGACGATCCCGGTGGGGAAGGCGTAGAGCACGATCAGCACCCCCACCGCCGTGGGCAGGACCCGCCAGAACCCTGAGAGGAACCAGCCGCTGGCCTGCAGCACCAGCGCGCCCGCAAGACCTCCGGCCGGCGTGGCGATGCCCCCGACGACGGTCGAGGTGAACGAGGCGATGCCCTGGTCGGGGGTGAGCAGCTGCTCGGGGTAGGACTGCAGCACGTGGGTGAGCAGGCACCCCGCCACTGCCGCGATGCCGCCCGAGGTGGCGAAGGCGACGAGTCGGATGCGGGTGGTGTCGATGCCGTAGGCGGCGGCGACGAGCTCGCCGTCGCGCTGGGCGACCATCGCCCGTCCGGGCCGACCGCGGCGCAGGCGCCGCACCGCCTGGTCGCACACGACGAAGGCGGCGAGGCAGACCCAGTACATCGATGCCTGGCTCGTCAGGTCCCAGCCGAACAGCCGCGGCCGGGGCACGCGGTCGGCCGGGATCCATCGCATGTAGTCGGGGTTGAGCAGGTAGGTCGACACGGCGACGCTGAACGCCAGCGTGGTCACCGCCAGGAACAGGCCGCGCAGGCGCAGCGCCGGGATCCCGACGACGACCGCCACGGCGCCGCCGAGGATGGCCGTGATGACGAGTGCCGCCGACAGGTCGACGCCGCGCACCACGGTCAACCAGGCGCCGACGGCGGCGCCGACCGCGACGAAGCCGGACTGTCCGAGCGACACCTGACCCGCCCAGCCGGTCAGTACGACGAGGCTCGTGCCGACCATCGCCAGCACGAGCACGGTCGACGCCTTCAGCAGATCACCCGGCCCCAGCACCGCCGGTAGGGCCAGCCCGGCGACGAGCGCGGCCACGACCGCCACGACGGTCGCCACGCGCACGGCGGGTTGCCGTCGGATCGCCGAGGCCAGACGGCGCGGCTCGTCGAGCACCCGCCAGCTCGACGTGGCGTCGCGCTCGGCGCGCGTGTGCTCGCCCCGCAGGAACAGCAACCCGACGCCGATGGCGACCGCCAGCACGACGGCGAACAGCTGCGGGTGCTGCGGGTTGTTCCACGCCACCGCCTGCTCGACGACCCCCAGCGCCACGGCGGTGAGGGCGATGCGGCCGAGGTGGGTGAACCGGCCGAGGGTGAGCGCCGCCAGTGCGGCGAGCAACGCCACCGTCGAGTCGGTGGCGGCTTGAGGCAGGCCCACGATCGAGACCCGCCCGAACACGCCGGCGAAGCTCAGCAACGCGGCGCCGGCCCACACGATGACCTGGAGGCGCTGCACCGGGATGCCCAACAGGCCGGCGAGGTCGGCCCGCTCGGCGGCGGCACGCACACCGGCACCGACGCTCGTGCGCAGCAACGCCACCGCCACGAGCGCGAGCAACGCCACGGCCACACCGGCGGCCAGCGCGTGCTCGGCGCGCAGCACGATCGGATCGAGGAACCACCGCCAGCCGAGCCCGCTGGTGATCTCCTCGGCGCGCGTCGGATGCCCCCACAGGTTCGGCAGGAAGATCGACACGCCGACCAGGAGCTGGGCGATGCCGATCGTCGCCGCGGTCAGCACCAGGCGCGACGACTCGGCGAAGCGGCGGATCACGAAGCGCTGCACGGCCGCCCCCAGGCCGAGCGCCCCCACCGCTCCCACGATGCCCGCCGCGGCGTACCCGACGCCGCTGTAGACGATGAGCTGCACGGCGAGCACGGTCGGCACGACGCCGAGGGCGCCCTGGGCGAAGTTGATGATCCGGTTCGCCCGGTAGACCAGCGCCATCCCGACTGCCACCAGCGCACCCAGCGTTCCGAGCACGATCCCTCCGGCGTACACGCCCGCCGGCGCCGGGAAGACGATGGCCTGGGCGATCAGCAGGCCGGCGGCCGGCGCCAGCGCCCGCACGAGCGGCGGCAGCTCACGGCGCATGGAACGTCGTCCACGAGTCGTCGCGGTCGAAGGCGTGCGGCGGCCCCGTCGGCCAGGCGCCCGGCAGGTAGCGGGCGGCGCCGTCGGTGAACGACCACATGCCGGTGCCGACGGCGCCGGTCTCGTCGGGTCCGACGGCGTCGGCGTCCCACCAGATCTCGGCGAAGTCGTCGATGCCGGCGTAGTCCGGCGTCGGCCACAGGCCGCGCTCGCCGAAGCTGATCGTCGGCACCAGCGGGTTCGACTCGCCCGAGCCGCCGATGGGTGGCGCCTCGAACAACGCCTGCTCCATGCGCTGCGGGGTCAGGTCGTCGCCGACGATGCGCAGCGCGGCGTAGAACAGCGCCGGTGCGGCGAAGTGCTGCAACGTGCTGCCCTGCGCCGGCGGGTCGATGCCGTGCCTGGACCGGTACAGCTGGTGCACGAAGCTGTCCTCGGGCGCCGACGGGAGCGGCAGCGGCGTGATGCCGAAGGCGTGGGCCATCTGGTCCGGGTCGTAGTTGCGGCCCCACGAGTTGCGCTCCGACGAGAAGGCGCCGGTCATCAACCACTCGGGGTACCAGCCCTGCGCCGATGCCTCGGCCATGAGCGAGCGCAGGCTGAGCGGTTCGCCGCCGTACACGATCGTCGTCACCCCTTCGTGGCGGAGCTTGGCGATGAGCGTGGTCTGGATCTGCTTGATGGCGAACGGCTCGGTGTAGGCCACCGTCGCCGCCGGCTCGACGCCGACGGCGCGCAGCTGGTCCGTCAGCGCCGCGCCGAGCCCGGCGCCACCGAACGGCCCGTCCATGTACAGCACGCCGAAGCGACGTTCGCTGGCCTGGATGGCGGGGTCCCCGGCGAAGGCGGCGGGGCGGCCGGCCAGGCGTTTGGCGACGTACTCGGCGGTGTGGGCGCCCACCTGCTCGGGGCTGGTCTGCAGCGACCACACGTAGGGGGCGTTCGCTTCGTAGAAGGCGTTGGTGCCCGACACGACGCACATCAGGCACATCACGCCGCGCGCCGCCAGCTCCTCGGCGAAGGCGGTGCCCAGCAACGGCCCGCCCCACACCATGAACGGCTGCACCTCCTCGGCGATCGTCACGGCGTCGGCGCGCGCCGCCACGGTGTCGAGCAGGTTGCCGCTCCCGGTGAACGGGACGAGCTCCACGTGCCAATCGCCCGTCGTGCCCTGTGCCTCGAACATGTCGACGAAGCCCTGCACGGTGGCCAGCACCTCGGCGTTGTCGTCGTCGGGAGCGACGAAGTCGGCGACGATCCGGCTCACGGGGTCGTCCTCGGGCGGTTGGTACAGTGCGACCCGGATCGTGTGCCCGTCGATGCCGCGCACCGCGCCGTCCGCCGTCAGGGGCGAGCCGGGGGCCGTGCTCGGAGGTTCGGCGCTCGCGAACCCGACGGCGACGACCAGCACGGCCGCCACGACCACAGCGAGCAGGCCCTGGTGTCGACTCATCGGATGGCAACGATCATGGCAGGGCCTCACGTGGCATGCGTCACAGCTGGCGTAGTTGTAGCAACTGGCAGATCGACGCGAGCGGCGGCATGACCCGCCGCGGGGACGCCACCCGGGAGCGCATCGTCGATGTGGCCGAGCGGCTGTACGCCGCGCGAGGCGTCGACGGCGTGTCGCTGCGCGAGATCCGCATCGAGGCGGGGCAGCGCAACGTCTCGGCGCTGCAGTTCCACTTCGGCGATCGCGACGGCCTGCTGCGCGCCATCGCCGAGCGGCACCTGCCGCGCATCGACGCCGTCCAGGAGAGGATCGCGGCGCAGCTGGCTGACACGGCAGCGTCCGACGAGGGCACCCGCGTGCGGCAGCACCTGGCGGTGCTGGTCCGGCCCGCGGCCGAGTACCTGGCGCTCGGCCCGAGCGAGCGGGCATGGGTCCAGATCGCGGCGCAGGTGGCGGCACTGCCGACGCTGACCTCCGAGGACCTCCTGGCGCACCTCACGCCGGTCGCGCTCGACCACGGCACGGCGCTGTTCGAGCATCTGCGGCCGACCCTCGGCGATCACCTCGCCGCCGAACGGCTCTTCGCCGTCGGCACGTCGAGCCTGCACCTGTGCGCCGACCGGGCGCGGATCGAAGACGCCGGCGGCGCCACGCGCCCGTTGCTGGCGCTGGCGCAGTTCGCCGACAACCTGCTCGACATGGCCGTCGGCGCTCTGCTGGCACCGGTGGGGCCGCCCGCATGACCGAAGCGGTCACGCCGGCGCCGGCCGACGGGGCGGAGCGGTCCCGGCCCGGGTTCGGCTATGTCCTGGTGCACGGCGGCTCGATGAGCGCGCGGTTCTGGGACCGGGTCGTGCCGCTGCTCGACGGTCCGGTCGTGGCGCCCGACCTGCCCGGTGCCGAGGCCCTTCCGGCCGACCCGATGCGGACCACGATCGCCGAAGCCGCCGATGTGGTCGTGGCCGCGGTCGACGACGCCGGGTTCGAGCAGGTCGTGCTCGTGGCCCATTCCGCCGGGGGGTTGGTGGTCCCGGCCGTCGTCGAGCGGCTGGCCGGCCGGGTCGAGCACATCGTGCTCAACGCGGCGTCGGTCCCGCCCGACGGTGGGTGCGGGCTCGACTGCATGAAACCGCACCATCGTGACCTCACGCGCGACGCCGTCGCAGCGGCGCGGCGCGACGGTCGGGTCATCACCACGCCCGGGCCACCGAAGGACCTCGAGCCGCTGCGAGCGTCGTACGGCGGACCGCCGCTGAGCGACGACGACCTCGCCTTCGTCGCCGACCCGCAGCGGCTGGTGCGTGACACGTTCAACCGGTTCTTCGAGCCGGTGTCGTGGCGTGCCGTCGGCGGCGTGCCGATCACCTACCTGCGCAACCTGCGCGACGGCCCGGTACCGCTCGCCCTCCAGGACGCCATGCTCGCCAACCTCCCGCACGTGACGGTGGTCGACCTCGACGCCGGCCACATCCCCGCCATCACCGACCCGCACCTGTTCGCCGCCGCCGTCCACACCGCCGTCACCGCAGTCACCGCGTCCCCCGCACCAACCCGAAATTGGGCTGACGACGCCACCATGCCGAAGTCCTGAGCCCGATTTCGGTGGGGGTGGGGTGGGTGGAGCGCGAACGGTGGTTCAAGACTGGTGAGCGCGCGTTCAAGCATGTGAAGCTGTGGCAGCCGGGGGAGAGGCCCGGGGCGCGACGTGCAGGGGGAATCGATGACGAACGAGGTCTGGCGTGAGGAGCGGCTGCTCATCGACGGGCGGCTCGTCGATGCGTCCGGGGGCACCTACGACAACATCAACCCGGCCACCGAGTCGGTGCTCGGCGTGGCGGGCGACGGCACCGTCGACGACATGGACGCCGCCATCGGCGCGGCCCGCCGGGCGTTCGACGAGACGTCGTGGTCGACCGACGTCGAGCTGCGCCTCGCCTGCCTGCGCCAACTCCACGAGGGGCTCGAGCGGCACCGTGAGGAGCTGCGGGCGACCACCGTCGCCGAGGTCGGCTGCCCGGTCGGTCTGACCCACATGGCCCAGCTCGACACCCCGATCGACGGCGTGGCGTGGCTGATCGACCTGCTCGAGCACTACGACTTCGTGGAAGACCTGGGCGATGCCGAGCCCTTCGGCATGCCGTCGCACCGCTGGGTGCAGCGCGAGGCGGCGGGCGTCGTCGGGGCCATCACGCCGTGGAACTTCCCGGTGCAGATCAACCTCGCCAAGGTGGCGCCGGCGCTGGCGGCAGGCTGCACCGTCGTGCTCAAGCCGGCGCCGGACACGCCGTGGACGGGATCGCTGCTCGGGCGGATCGTGGCCGAGGAGACCGACATCCCGGCGGGCGTCCTCAACGTCGTCACCTCGTCGGGACACGAGGGTGGCGCGCTGTTGGCCTCGGACCCGCGGGTCGACCTCGTGTCGCTCACCGGGTCGACGGCCACGGGCAAGAAGGTCATGGCGGCCGCCGCCGAGTCGCTCAAGCGCGTCTTCCTCGAGCTCGGCGGCAAGTCGGCAGCGGTCGTGCTCGACGACGCCGACATCGCCGGCGCCGCCGGCGCCACCGGCTTCCAGGTGATGACCCACGCCGGGCAGGGGTGCGCCATCACGACGCGCCTCGTCGTGCCGCGCGCCCGGATGGACGAGGCGGTCGAGGCCGTCGTCGGGGTCATGAGCTCGCTGCCGTACGGGGACCCGACCAAGGCCGAGCACATCATGGGGCCACTGATCAGCGCGCGTCAGCGCGAGCGCGTGTTGGGCTACATCGAGACCGGCATCGCCGAAGGGGCCACCGCCGTGCTCGGCGGAGGCGTGCCGGAGCACCTGCCGGTCGGGTACTACGTGGAGCCGACGGTGCTCGTCGACGTCGACCCGAACGCCACGGTCGCCCAGGAGGAGATCTTCGGGCCGGTGCTCGTCGTGCTGCCCCACGACGGCGACGACGACGCCGTGGCCGTTGCCAACAACTCGGCATACGGCCTGTCCGGCGCCGTGTTCGCCGGCACGATCGAGCACGCCAAGGCGGTGGCGTCGCGCATCCGCACCGGCACGCTGTCGCTCAACAACGGGCTCTGGTACGGGCCCGACGTGCCCTTCGGTGGCTACAAGCAGTCGGGCCTCGGCAGGGAGATGGGGCGCGCCGGCTTCGAGGAGTACCTCGAGACAAAGTCGCTCGCCGAACCGGCCTGACGCCGCCGGCGCAACCCGGCGCGTCATGGCCGGCTCCGATCAGGCCGTCGCCGTCTTGGCCAGCGCCGCCAGGTCGGCGCCCGGCTCGGGGCGCTCGAAGCGGCCCTTGTCGAACGAGCGGACCGACACGTCGTGTCCGGCGACCTCGGCGCGCAGCGCCCCCACCGTCGACGCCTCGCGGCTGCGGTGGGCGAAGGGGTCGAACGAGTACCAGCGCATGGCGTTCTCGTAGGTGATCTTGTTGAGGTCCTCATCGCCGACGCCGGCGGCAGCGACGGCGAGCTCCTCGGCCGGGGTCGGCCAGCTCGAGTCCGAGTGCGGGTAGTCGCACTCCCACGCGATGTTGTCGATGCCGATCTTGTGGCGCAGCTCGATGCCGACCTCGTCGGCGATGAAGCACGTCAGGAAGTGGCGGCGGAACACGTCGCTGGGCATGAGGTCGCCGAAGTCCTGGCCGGTCCAGCGGTGGTGCATGTCATAGGTGCGGTCGAGCCGGTCGAGGAAGTACGGGATCCACCCGGTGCCTCCCTCGGACAGGGCGATCTTGAGATCGGGGAACTGCTTGGGGATCCGCGACCACAGCAGGTCGGCCGCCGCCTGGCAGATGTTCATCGGCTGCAGCGTGATCATGACGTCCATCGGGGCGTCGGGCGCGGTGACCACCAGCTCGCCCGACGAGCCGAGGTGCACCGACAGCACGACGTCGTGCTCGACGAGCGCCCGCCACAACGGGTCCCAGTGGTCGCTGTGGAAGCTCGGCAGCCCGAGCTTGGCCGGGTTCTCGGTGAACGTGAGCGAGTGCACGCCCTTGGCGGCGAGGCGGGCGACCTCGGCGGCGGCGAGCTCCGGGTCCCACAGCACGGGCAGGCCCATGGGGATGAACCGGCCCGGGTGCGAGCCGCACCACTCGTCGACGTGCCAGTCGTTGTAGGCCCGCAGCACGGCGAGGGCGAGGTCCTTGTCCTCGGTGGCGTTGAACAGCCGGCCGGAGAACGACGGGAACGAGGGGAAGTTCATCGACGCCAGGATCCCGGCGGCGCTCATGTCCTTGACGCGCTCGGCGACGTCCCAGCAGCCGGGGCGCATCTCGTCGAAGGCGGTGGGCTCGACGCCGTACTCCTCCTTGGGGCGCCCGGCGACGGCGTTGAGGCCGATGTTGGGGATCTTCTGCCCCTCGAACATCCACACGTCGGAGCCGTCGCGGCGGCGATGGATGCGCGGTGCCCGGTCGCGGTAGCGCTCCGGGATGTGGGCGTCGAACATCGTCGGCGGCTCGACGACGTGGTCGTCGACGCTGATCAGGATCATGTCCTCTGGCTGCACGGCGGGCCCCCTCGCGCTCGAAGCCGTTTCCTACAGATTGAACTACGATTCAATCCAATGCAACCCGGATCGTCACAGGCGCTCGTCGGAGCGGAAGGCCTCGGGCACCCACCCCGGCGCCCGGCCCTCCTTGAAGGCCCGGTAGCCCTCGACCATCTCGGGGCCGCGCAGGCTGGCGTCCATGCTCATGCGGTCGTAGGCGCCGTAGTAGTCGTCCATCACCCGCTTGCACGCCAGGCGGGCGTCCGGGGCGGCCTGGCACAGGTCGCGCATCACCGAGTGCGCCGCCTCCAGGACGTCGCCGTGGGGCACGACACGGGTGATCAGCCCCCACTCGAGGGCCTCGGCGGCGTCGAGGGTGCGGCCGGTCAACAGCAGGTCACGGGCGCGGGCGGGGCCCACCTGGCGCGGGAGGATCTGGGCGTAGTTCGTGTCGGCGATGCCGCGCAGCAGCTCCGGGCAGCGAAACGTCGCCCGGTCCGACGCGACGGCGACGTCGCTCACCATGGCGATCATCATCCCGCCGCCCTGGGCGATGCCGTTGACGGCGCTGACGACCGGCTTGGCCGAGTGGCGGATCGTGTCGAACGGCGTGTTGTCCATGGCGAGCAGCGTCGGCAGGTCCGCCCATCCGTCGTCCGTGCCGCCGCCCAGGTCACCGCCGGGGATGAACACGTCGTCGACCCCGGTCACGATCAGCCCCGCCAGCTCCGGCGTACGGTTGACGTGATCGACGGCGTAGCGGATCCCGAAGTACATGGCCGGCGTCAGCGCGTTGCGCCGTTCCGGCCGGTCGACGGTGACGACGCCGATCGGTCCCTGGCGTTCGAAGCGCAGGAACGGTGTGCCGAGCCAATCGCCCTCGGGCGGCCGGCGGTCCAGATCAGGTCCAGTCATGGAGGAGGAACCTAGTGGCGTCCCGTGGTGCCTCGTCCAGACCGGCGACGCCCGGTGCAGCCGCGTCCCGGTCGGACGCGTCCCGACCGGTGGAGGACCCCGCGGCGAGCCGCCGCGCCGAGCGTCGGCTCCAGCAGCAGGAGCTGTCGCGCACGCAGTTGCTCGACGCCGCCGAGGAGGTGTTCGGCACGAAGGGCTACCACGAGGCGACGCTCAAGGAGGTCGCCGAGCTGGCGGAGTTCTCCGTGGGTTCGGTGTACTCGTTCTTCGCCAACAAGGACGACCTGTTCCTCAGCGTGCTGCTGCGCCGCGGCGCGCAGTTCCTGCCCGGCATGGCCGAGGCTGTGGCGTCGAGCGCCGACCCGGTCGAGCAGCTGCACGCCTTGGTGGCGTTCGAGGTCGGGTTCTTCCGTGCGCATCCGCACTTCGCCCGCCTCTACCTGCGCACGTCGGCGCCGGCGATGATGCCGGCCGAGGTGGCCGACTCGGCCGAGCTCGCCGCCAACACCGCCGAGGCGATGGCCATCCACGCCGGGGTGTTCGAACGTGGCCAGGCGGCAGGCGTGCTGCGGGACGGTTCGCCACGGGCGCTGGCGCGGCTGTTGAGCGGCGTGGTCGTGGCGTTCCAGGCGGCCGACCCCGTCGTGCAGTCCGCCACCGATGCCGCCGATGCCGCCGATGCCACCGATGCCACCGAGGACGCCGATGCGCTGAGCCTCGAGCAGTTGCACGACCTCGTCACCGACGCCTTCGTGGTGCGGAGCTGACAGCGACCGCGTCGACCTTGGGAGGAACCGATGGATCTGGGTTTGGCTGACGCCGCCGTCGTCGTGAGCGGCGGCACCAAGGGCATGGGGCGCGCCGCCGCCGCGTGCTTCGCTGCCGAGGGCGCCCGGGTCGCCGTGCTCGCCCGCACCCCCGACGTGCTCGACGAGACGGTGGCCGAGCTGCGTCACCTGGGCGCCGCCGATGCGGTGGCGCTGCGGGCCGACCTCACCGACCGAGCCGCCGTCGAGGCGGCGTTCGCCGAGGTGGGGGAGCGATGGGGGGAGCTGCACGTGCTCGTCAACGCCGCCGGACCGGTCGACGTCGGCATCGCCCGCTTCGACGACCTCGACGACGAGGAGTGGCTCGCCACCTTCGACATCGGCGCCATGTCCGCCGTGCGCTGTGTGCGCGCCGCCCTGCCCCTGTTGCGCGCCGCGGCGTGGGCGCGCATCGTCAACGTGTCGGCGCACTCCACCAAGCGCCAGTCGGCCGAGATCGTCGCCTACACGGCGGCGAAGGCGGCGATGACCAGCCTGTCGAAGAACCTGTCGCTCTCGTTGGCGCCGGAGGGGATCCTGGTCAACACGGTCTCGCCGGGGTCGTTCCTGTCCGAGGGCATGCGGGGCTACCTGCGCGCCCTGCCGCCCGAGCGCCACGCCGACCCCGACTCGCTCACCGATGCCATGCGGATCATGGTCGAGGACTTCGGCCATCCCGCCCAGCTGCCCCGCGCCGGCGACCCGTCCGAGATCGGCCCCGTCATCGCCTTCGTCGGCTCGAGGATCAACACCTACATGACCGGCGCCAACATCAACGTCGACGGCGGCTCCGACTTCTGCTGATCGGTCGGCAGCGCGCTCAGCGCTGCGGCACCACCGGGACGTGCGCCGGGCCGCGCACCGTCGTCGTGCGCACCATGACGACCTCGTCGGGATCGACCGTGAAGTCCGGCACGCGCGCCAGCGCCTCCTCGAGGGCGATCCGGGCCTCGAGGCGCGCCAGGTTGGCGCCGAGGCAGTAGTGCACGCCGTGGCCGAACGAGACGTGGCGGTCGAAGTGGCGGGTGACGTCGAAGCGGTCGGCGTCGGGGAAGGCGCGCTCGTCCCGCCCGGCGCTGCCGGTCAGCAAGGCCAGCCGCGAGCCTGCCGGGACCGTCTCGCCGTGCCAGACCACGTCGGCGGTGACGAACCGGGCCTGGATCGGTGACGGCGCCTCGTAGCGCAGCAGCTCTTCGACGGCGTTGGGGATGCGGC
>JAGQTE010000529.1 GCA_020439175.1 Acidimicrobiales bacterium
CCGTGCACCTCCAGCCAGTCGCCGAGCCCCCGCAGCGGCGCCTGCTGCCACGACGGGATCGAGCCGTCGGGCTCCGGCCCGATGCCGATGA
Source organism: Acidimicrobiales bacterium (assembly GCA_020439175.1). Taxonomy (GTDB): domain Bacteria; phylum Actinomycetota; class Acidimicrobiia; order Acidimicrobiales; family Acidimicrobilacustridaceae; genus JAGQTE01. The sequence continues at coordinate 92 of JAGQTE010000529.1, forward strand.
GCAGGTTGCCGCCCTTGGCGACGATGTCGACGAACGACCGCACCAGCTCGGTGGCCGTCACGATGTCGGCCGGGTCCTCGTTGCGGTTGGCGCCGAAGCTGTGGCCCACCCCGCGCGTCGACTCCCACTTGCGGCGCTCGATGGAGTCCTTCTGGGCGTACTCGGGCGTCGTGAAGTCGTGGTGCGGCGGCCGGACGCTGAACTCCAGCGACTTGTAGCGCGACGGGATGACGGGCCAGGCCTTCTCGATCGACCAGCTGATCGCCCGCAGGGCCGACGCCACACCGGGCACGTCGACGCGGCCCTGGGCCCATCGGTCGTTGACGACCCCGTCGGGCACGGCGGCGTAGTAGTGGGCGAACAGCGCGTCGAGGTCGACGGCGGCCGGCATGGCGATGTCGTTCCACAACACGTCGGGCGCGTAGCGGTCCACGAGCTCGCGCAGATGGGCGTCGCACAGTGCGGGATACGGATCGTCCTGGGGCACGGCGAAGAGCAGGGTGGCGAGGTCGCGGATGACGACGTCGTGCACCGACCAGTCGATGCCGCCCGAGTAGTAGAGGCCCATGCGCATGTCGCGGGCCCGCACCGCCTGGGCCAGGTCGCCGACGAGGTCGCGCCGCGAACGCCACCCGTCGCCGTGCACCGGGTGCGCCACGTCGGTGGGCCACAGGCAGTACCCCTCGTGGTGCTTGGTCGTCAACACCACATAGCGCGCCCCCGACGACGCGCACACCGCTGCCAGCGCGTCGAGGTCGGCGTCGGCCGACGCCTGCTCGAACAGCGGGGCGAAGGCGGCGTAGGGCTGGTCGTGCCAGACCTCGCGATGGTGGCGCTCGGTGTCGCTCCCGGGGATCCGCATCGAGTTCAGGTACCACTCGGCATACGGCGAGTGCGACAGCAGGTAGGCCGGGCCGTGCGCCCGCAGCACCGTCTGGATGTCGCCGACCTGGGGGGCCCAGCCCGGCACCGAGTACAGGCCCCAGTGCAGGAACACGCCCAGCTTGGCGTCGTCGTACCAGGTGGGCAGCGTGCGTCCGGCGTGGATCGAGGTGCGGGGCATGGCGGGCATTGTGGCAGCGGCGGTTCGGACGTGACGGGTTGACGACGCGGCGCCGTCGCGCTGGGCTGGTCCCGTGGCATCGATCGAAGACGACGTCGTCGGCGCGGCCGATGCCGTGGCACCGGCGTTGGTGACCTCGGGCTACCGGGCGGACTTCTCGCCGGCGAGCGTGTGGGAGCTCGAGCGCTTCTTCGTCGAGCACACCGCCGGCGGCGCACCGACCCCCGGAGGTCTGCTGGCCGCCGATACGGGCAAGCGCGTCTTCGCGGTGGGCTGCTACCTGGGCGAGACCCTGCGGCGGAACCTCGGTGGGCGTTGGTTCGGCGACGAGGACGACCCGAACACCGAGGTCACCGTCACGCTGATCCTGCCCGACGGCACCGAGGCGGTGCCGGTGCAGCAGGTCATGCAGCGCATCGTTCGTGGCGACGCCGACAACGTGGCGTGGTACGCCATCGCCCTCGGGCTCGAGCCGGGGCCGCCGCCGAGCGGCATGGGTCTGCCGTTCGGCAAGCGCCGCCGGTTCGGTCGCCGTCGGCGCTGACGGTCGGCCCGAGGACGTCAGCGTCGGCGGGCCTCGACGACGAGCATCCCGTGTGGCGGCGTCGAGAAGGTGACGTCGTCGCCGTAGCGCGTCCGGATGCGCACGTCGTCGAAGCCGGCATCGCTCAGCACGTCACGTACCTCGTCCTCGTCGTAGAGCGTGAGCTCGTGGCGCTCGAGGACCGCCCGATCCGGCTGGGCGTCGAGCTGGATGACGATCTCGCGCACCAACGTCCGCGTGGCGGCGTCCTCGGTGATGCGGCAGTCGAGCAGCCAGCCGGGCCCTTCGTGCTGGCGTTCGACCGGATCCGGTCCGTTGCGCCCGGGTGTCGACACGTCGAACAGGAACACGCCGTCGCGCAGCAGGGCGTCGTGCACCCGCGCCGCGAGGTCGGTGATGCCCTCGAGCCCGGCGCGCCCGTCGGCCCGGTAGTTGAGCACCTCGCCGACGGCCAGCACACCGACGCAGTACGGCAGCGCCAGGTCGTACGCCGATGCCACGTGCAGCTCGGCGTCCGGCGCCCGTCGCCCGGCGAGCTCGACCATGGCGGGGGACAGGTCGCATCCGACGACGCCGTAGCCGGCGGCGAGGAGTCGCATGGCGCTGATGCCCGACCCGCAGCCGAGCTCGACGACGGTGCCCTCGGTGATCCCGGTGGCCCGCAGCGCAGCGATCAGCGCGTCGGCGCCGTCGCGGGCGAGGTCGCCGAACCGTTCGTCGTGGATGGCGGCCTGTGCCTCGTCGTAGAACCCGAGTGCCATGCAGGGATCGTCGCGCACGACGACAGCCGTCGACGCCGACACGCCGGGAGTACCGTGACGCCATGGCGATCGACGACGTGCTGGCGGGCCTCGACCCCTACGACCTGATGGACGCCGAGGCGGCCCGCATCGAGGCATACGCCGGCACCCTCGACGCCGCCGGGTGGGCCGCGCCGTCGCGCTGCGTCGGCTGGTCGCGCCACGACCTGCTGGCCCACCTCGACGCCACCGAGGAGTACTTCCACGCCGGGTTGGCGGGCACCGTCGGTGAGCTGTTCGCCCGGTACGCCGCCGCCGGTGTGACCGACCTGCACGCCGCCAACGCGCAGGGCGTGGCGGCACGTGCCGACATCGCCGACGGCGAGCTGCTGACGCAGTGGTCGGCGGCGGCCGCCGAGACGCGGGCCGGCATGCGCGCCCGGGACGGCGGCGAGGTCGACACCAGCGTCGGCGCCTACCCGACGCGGTGGCAGGCGTTCCACATCGCGGGCGAGCTGGCGATCCATGCCGATGACCTGGGTGCCCCCGTGGCCGAGGACGAGGCCGCCGCCCGGTTGGCGTGGCGGACGCGCTTCTCCTGCTTCGCCTTGGCCGAGACCAAGCCCGGCTCGGAGGCGACGATCGTCGACGACCACTTGGTGCGGGTCCACACCGTCGACGGTGCCGACCACGAGCTCGACGCCGCCACCTTCGTCGCCGCGGTGGCGGCGCGGCTGCCGGCCGATGCGTCGATCGACGACGACCTGCGGGCGGCGCTGTCGACCATGCCGTGACGATGGGTTGGCGGGACCGATGGCGACAGGTGGCCGGTGCCGTTCGGTGGGACGGTCGCAGCGGGCCGCCGCGCTCGTCGAACGGGGCGTCGAGCCTGCACCTGCGCTGGGTGCCCGACGCCGACGGCTGGGAGCACGACGGGGGTGGGATCGTCGAGGTCGCCGCCACGTTGGAGGTCACCGAACCGCCGGTGGTGCCGGCGCTGCACTTCTGGGCGTTGCAGGCGTCGTTCGCCGACGCCGGCGGTCGCGTGCACGGCGGCGCCCACCTCGGCTTGCAGTGGTACCCGGCGCACCCGGGCTCGACGGCCGTCAACTGGGGTGGCTACCGCGACGGCGGCGGTGAGCTGGACGGCTCGAGGTCGGCGCTGCCGTCGGCGACCGGGAACGGCAACACGCGCGACTTCGCGTGGCGCCCGCGCACGCCGTACCGCCTGACGATCCGCCGCGTCGGCAGTGGGGGCATCTGGTCCGGCCGGGTCACCGACGTCGCCGCCGGCACCGAGACCGAGGTGCGCACGCTGTCGTGCCCGGGTGACCGCCTGGTCGTGCCGATGGTGTGGAGCGAGGTGTTCGCCGACTGCGACGCACCGTCGAGCGCCGTGCGATGGCGTGACCTGCGCGTCACCCACGCCGACGGGGCGGTGCGCCGAGTGCACCGGGTGCGCACCTCGTACCAGGCGATCGCCGACGGGGGCTGTGCCGACACCGACGCGTCATCGCCGGCCGACGGCGGCTTCGTCCAGCGCACGTCGACGCCGCGCCGCACCGCCGCCGGCGC
>JAGQTE010000053.1 GCA_020439175.1 Acidimicrobiales bacterium
CGCGCTCCTCGCGCGACAGGTCGCTCTCGACGCTGCCCATCAGCGACTTGAGCGTGTTCTGGCGGTACACCGGGGCGAACACCCGGCACTGGCTGCGCAGGCGCGCCGCCTGCTGGACGACGACGTTGCGCTCCTCGGGCCCCGGGGTCAGGTCGCTGTTGGCCGTGTCGTCGGCGCTGATGGTGGGGTAGACGTAGAAGCAGTCGATCGGCGCGTCGTCGACGGCCGGCTCTGCCTCGACGACCTCCAGGCTCCCGTCCGTGCCGATGACGGTGCCGTCGAGGTCGCCGTGACAGACGTCGTCGGCCATGTCGGGCCGGCACAGCCAGTTGGTGGTGCCGGCGTACACCTCCGACGTGTAGGCCCCGTACGGGTTGAACGGCGCACGGTCGGGCGAGGCCATGCCCGACGTCGAGCCGGTGCCGCTCGACGGCGCCGTGCCGGACGGGGCGGCAGTGGTCGACGGGGTCGAGGCTTCGGTGGTGGACGACGAGCAGCCGGCGGCGACGAGTGCCGCCGCGCCGGCGCCGAGGAGGACTCGAACAGCGGTGCGCACGGCGCGAGCGTACCGAGCGCGCCGCCCGTCCACAGCCCGGCCGCGCGTCGTCCGGCTGTGGCATGGTGTCGGGCCGTGGCCACCCACATCGTCATCTGCGACGACCATCCGCTGTTCCGGGGCGGTCTGGCGGCGGCGCTGGCTGCCGAGCCCGACCTCGACGTCGTGGCCGAGATCGGGTCGCTGGCGGAGTTGCACCGCGTGCTGCCGACGGTCACCGCCGACCTCGTCCTGCTCGACGTCGACCTGCCCGACGGCAGCGGCGATGAGGCCGTCGCCGAGCTGGCCGCGACGACGACCGTCCTCGTGCTCTCGGCGCACGACCAACCGGAGCTGGTGCGGCGCGTCATGCAGGACGGCGCCATCGGCTTCGTGCGCAAGGACACCGAGCCCACCGAGCTGCTGCGCCTGCTGCGCCGCGCCGCCGAGGGACGGACGGCGCTGAGCGGTGACATGGCGCTGCGCGTCGCCGAGTCCTTGCGGCAGGCGCCCGGCGACCGCTCCTTCGCCGAGCGGTTCGCCGCCTTGTCGCCGCGCCAGCAGGAGGTCGTGGCCCTCGTCGCCGAGGGACGGACCAACCGCGAGATCGGCGACACCCTGTGCCTGAGCGAAGGCACGGTGAAGAACCACGTCACCCGCATCCTCGAGGTGATGGAGGTGACGGACCGGACCAAGCTGGCGGTGCTGGCGGTGCGCCACGGCGCGGATCGCTGACATGCCGATCGAGCTCCCGCCGGCGGCGTTCATCTGGTCGCTGTTCGCCGTCACCACCCTGGGCGCTCTGCTGCGGCTGAGCTTCGAGAACCGCGAAGACCACTTCGTGCTGACGATCGCGGCCACCGTGGATGCGGCGCTGCTCGGCCGCTGGTCGCTGGCGCTGGTGTGGGGATCGGTCCTGTTGGCCATGCCGATGGTGCTCGCCTGGAGCTTCGTCCCCGCCAACCGGGACCGGCTGGGTGGCCGGGGCGCGCGGCGATCGGTGCTGTGGATGGTGGTGTCGGCGGCGTCGATCTCCATCGGCTTCTTCTTCGGTGATCTGGCCTACGCCGCCATCCTCGGCGGCACGTACCCGGTCCCGCTGGACGACCTGGGTCAGGTGCTGCGTGCCGGCGTCGGGGTCACGGTGGCGTGGCTGGGAACGATGTCGGTGCGGTTGCTGTCGATCCGTGCCGTGTCCGGGGGCCTCGACATCGGCGGGTTCGATCCGCTCGACAACGTGCTGATCCCGTACCTGATGCCGTTGATGGGTGGCTTCCCCTTGGTGGTCGCCGCCGTGGCGTTGTACGCGCCGGCCGAGCCGTGGCCGTCGCTGTTCATCCTGTGGTGGTGCGTGCCGCTGTTCGCCGCCACCGCCTTCGACCTCCACCGCCGGCGCCTGGCCCAGGAGCTGCGGCGCGACCTGCTCGCCAAGCAGCGCCTGGCCGCCATCGGCGAGGTGTCGGCGCGCATCGTGCACCAGTCGCGACACCAGGTCGGCATCATGGGCTGGAGCATCCACCACCTGCGGCCGCTGGTCGGCCGTTCCGACCCCGAAGCGGTGGCGGTCGCCAACGCCGAGCTCGATGCGCTGGCCGAGGCCAAGGACCGCCTCGGCGCC
>JAGQTE010000054.1 GCA_020439175.1 Acidimicrobiales bacterium
ACGATGGGGCAACCGACGACCTCGACCGGCAGGTTGAGGTCCTCGGCGAGGCGGGTGACGATGGCCAGCTGCTGGAAGTCCTTCTCGCCGAAGTACGCCCGACAGGCACCGGTCATGGCGAAGAGCTTCGTGACCACCGTCGCCACGCCGGCGAAGTGGGTCGGCCGCGACGCGCCCTCCATGGTCTCGCCCAGCTCGCCGACCGTCACCGTGGTCAACGACGGCCGGGGGTACATCTCGGTCACGTCGGGGGCGAGCACCACCGCAGCGCCGGCTCGTTCGCACAGCTCGAGGTCCCGATCGAGGTCCCGGGGGTAGCTGGCCAGGTCCTCGCCGGCGGCGAACTGGAGCGGGTTGACGAAGATCGTGACGGCGGTGGCGTCGCCCGCAGCCACCGATGCCTGGACCAGCGAGACGTGCCCGTCGTGGAGGTAGCCCATCGTCGGGACCAGACCGATGGTGCTGCCGGCACCCCGGAGCGCATCGAGGTGGCTCCGGTAGTCGGCGATGGTGTCGATGACCCGCATGGTCGTGGAGGTTAGGGCGCGCGACCCACGGCGGGATCCGACGCCGCATCGTCGGCGGGGTCCACCAAGCGACGAGCCATGGCCACGCCGGCGTCGTAGTGGACCAGCTCCTCCGGCAGCGCGCGCGCCAGCGCCGCCCGATGCCGGTCGACCGTGGTGTCGTCGCCCCGCGCCACCGGTCCGGTCAACGCCGCGCGGGTGCCCAGCGCATCCACGTTGTCGACCGTGGCGCGCACCAGCGCCCCGTACGCCTCGGCAGGCGCCCCGGCCGCCGCGGCCACCCGTTCGGCGTGCGCCAGCAAGGCGACGAGGTGGTTGGAGGCGATGCACGCGGCGGCGTGGTAGAGCGTGCGGTGGTCGTCGTCGACGACGAAGGCGCGGCCGCCGAGCGCGTCCACGACCTCGAACGCCATCGGGTCGCCGGCGACGCCGAACCAGGCGTTCGCTCCCAGCCGCTGCGCACCGACGACCGGCTCCGGCAGGGCGACCAACGGGTGCAGCCCGGCGCGACGCACGTGCGGTTCGAGCACGTCGAGCCCGAGCGACCCCGACAGGTGGGCGATGACCACCCGGTCGTCGGGATCGATCGCGGCGGCCACTTCGGCGATCGACGCGTCCGGGGTGGCGATCACCACCAGGTCGACGTCGTCGGCCGCACGCCTCGGGTCATCGCCGCGGCGGACCGGTTCGGCGACCGACCACCCGGCGGCGGCCAGCGCCCCGGCCAGCGCGCCCCCGGCGCGGCCCGGACCCACGATCCGCAGGCGCCGCACCGGGCTCGGCTCGGCCGGCGCCACGGCTCACAGCTCCCCGACGCGGGCCACGCGGCCTTCGGCGTGCTCGTCCCAGTCGTCGCCCGCCAGGTCCGGCGCCAGGTCGGCGAGCGGCGCCATCACGAACCGCCGTTCGCGCATGCGTGGATGGGGCACGACGAGGTCCGCCTCGTCGACCGGGCCGGCCTCGTGCCAGAGCAGGTCCACGTCGAGCGTTCGGGGACCCCAGTGCTCGTCCCGGGTGCGATCGGCCGCCGACTCGAGGCGATGGCAGACGCCGAGCAGCTGGCGCGGCGAGAGCTCGGTGTCGAGCTCGACGACCAGGTTCAGGTACTCACCCTGCCCGCCGGGTCCGCCGACGGGCTCGGTCTCGTACACCGGCGACACGGCCACGACCGACTGCAGCGAGCCGACGGCGGTGCGCAGGTACTCCCACCGGTCGCCCAGGTTCGAGCCGATGCCCAGGAAGGCGCGCACGGTCAGCGGCTCCGGGTGATGCGCACGCCCGTGGTGTCGAGCTGCTGGGCCACCGGCGGCCGCAGCTTGCGCACCGCCACGGTGACCTCCGTGACGCGCTCGTCGGCCAGTGCCACCTGGGCGATCCGCTCCGCCAGCCGTTCGAGCAGGGTGACGTGCTCGCGCGCCAGCACGGAGGCCACGCCGTCGATCACCGAGGCGTAGTCGACGGTGTCGGCGAGGTCGTCGGACGCACCCGCCTGACGCAGGTCGACCACCAGGTCCAGATCGACCTCGAACGGTTGGGCGCGGGCCTGCTCCTCGGCGAGCGCACCGCAGTAGCACAGGGCGCGCAGACCCCGGATCTCGATGGTGTCGTGCATCGGCGGCTCAGCCGTTCGCGCGGTCGCGCAAGGCGATCGCCACGGCGACGTACTCCCGGCCGACCGGTCCCAGCTGGCGCGAGGTCAGGTGCTCGACGATGGAGATCGCCTCGGGCCCTGTCGGCACCAGACCGTCCCACAGCAAGAAGCCGGCCATGAACCCGCACACCCGGTCGCCGAGCTCGTCCTGGTGGACCAGCACCTTGTCGCCGTTGGCCAGCAAGCCCTTGAGCTCCGGGTACAGGTCACCGAGGCGCTCGGGCAGCTCGTCGTGGACCGACAGCGGCCGGTGCACGAAGGGGATCTCGTACTCGGCGTAGTTGTGCAGGTTGTGCTCGGACGGGATCAGTGACACGACACAGGTGAACGCCTGCTCCCGGATCCAGATGATCTCTTCCTGCCGCCGGACCTTGCGGTGGTTCTCGCCGTACCCGCCGGGACGCTCGCACACCGCCAGCTGGCCCTTGATGATCCAGGTGAAATTCCGGGGCGTGATGCCTTGCGCCCACTTGCCTTTGACTGCCACGGCCGTCAATCGTGCCAGAAATGCTCCCGATCCGAAGCATTCTCGGCGAATCTCACTCCGAGTGGTGTTCCACCACCTTGGGTGGTCCCGCGAGGAGGCGCGCCGCCTGAGCCGTGGCCAGCACGTCGTGGACCCGAACCATCGACGCACCCTGGGCCATCGCCCACACGGCGACCGCCACCGACGCCTCGAGACGGTCGTCGGGAGCGGGCAGCGCGCCGCTGCCGTCGGAGCGTCGCAGGATCTCCGCCAACGTGCGCTTGCGGCTGGCGCCGATCAGGATCGGCGCATCGAGCGTCGTCAGCTCCGCCAGCGCCTGCAGCAGGGCGAGGTTGTGCTCGGCGGTCTTGCCGAACCCCAAGCCCGGATCGAGCCAGATCTCGGTGATGCCCGCGGCGCGGCCCGCGGCGAGCCGTTCGGCGAGGAACGTGCGCACCTCGGCGACGACGTCGCCGTAGACGGGCTCGTGCTGCATCGTCGCCGGCTCGCCACGCATGTGCATG
>JAGQTE010000530.1 GCA_020439175.1 Acidimicrobiales bacterium
AGGCCGACGACTTCGCCGAATCGCACGGCCAGCGGGGCGAGCACGTCCTCCTGGCCCGGCGGGCTGCCGCAGACGGCGACGACCTGCTGGTCGACGCCAACCAGGCGGACGTGCTCGGTCGACCGCAGTTCGTCGACCTGCCGCCGGGCTCCGGCGTGCGGCTGGTGACGGGGGCGATCGGCGCCCAGGCGATGGCGGCCGGGCCGAACGTGTTCGTCGTCGACCTGTGGTCGCTGTCGGACCCGGTGGGCAGTCGCCTCGACGTCAGCGAGGATGCCCCGTTCTACGACCCGCTCGTCGGCAAGTACCAGTACGGCCCGTGGGTCTTCGCCCGGCACTGGCCGCCCGAGACCAACGACCCGGCGACGGCGACGGCGCGACGGGCGCTGGCGTGCGGCGACCTCGCCGACCTCGACGCCGCCGTCCACGACGACATGTCGGTCGGCCGCTTCCTCAGCAACCTGGTGGCGGCGCCCCGGCTGTCGTCACTGTCGATCCCCACCGATCCCGCCGCCGCCGAAGCGACGTTCTGCTCGGACTGACCCGAGCTCAGGCGTCGAGGAGCGCCGGGACGAGCATGAGGCGCAGCAGGTCGCGCAGCTCGTCGCTGTCGGGCACGACGCCGGGGGCGCCGACGAGGCCGGCGGCAACGATCTGCAGCCAGCGGATGGCGTCGTCGATGCGGACGCCGGCGCGCAGCAGCCCCTGGTCGGCGGCGGCGGCGAACATCGGCTCCACCAGCGGGCGGATGCCTTCGAGCAGCGCCTTCGAGCCGACGCGGGCCATCGCCTCGCTGGTCGAGGGCGCCATCAGCGACGTCGGCACCGGGTCCTCGGCCATCTCGACCAACGCCAACGCCAGCCCGTCGACCAGCAGCTGCTCCGGCGTCGGATCGGGGTCGAGCTCGGCGAGCACGCGCAGCCCGATGCGCATGGTCGCCTGCACGACGACGGCGATGATCAGCTCTTCCTTGGAGTCGACGTAGCGGTAGACCGACGACCGGTGCAGCCCGACGGCGTCCGCCACCTGGTCGAGGCGCAGGGCACCGATGCCGCGCTCGCGCACGATCGCCTCGGCGGCGTCGATCATGCGCTGGCGGGTGGCCTCGTACTCGGGGCCCTCGGGCCGCGCCTTCCAGTCCGGGGCGGTCGATGCGATGTGCCGACCCTAGCGGCGCGGCCGGTTCCGCCCCGGCGAGCGCTCGCCCCGGCGTTCGCCACCCGGCGCGCGGTGTGCGGGGTGCGGCGTGCGGACTGCGGCACCCGGACTGCGACCTGCGGGGCGTGGCGTGCGGGAGACTGCTGCGGTGCATGAGACGTGGTCGCAGCTCGAGCACGACGCCTTCGTCGTCGAGGAGCAGGGGTTCGACATCGTGTCGGGCATCGTCGGCATGCTGGTCACGACCGTGCCGCTTGCCGTCGGCGTCGCCACCGACCAGCTCCAGGTCGGGATGTCGGCGGCGCTCGGGGCCATGAACGTCGTCCTGGGCACGCCGACGCGCGGCCCGCACCAGCTGCGGTGGGGGTCGATCACGCTGGCCGGGACGGTGGCGGCGACGGCGATCGCCACGCTGCTGGCCCCGTACCCGCTGGCGCTGCTCACCGCCACCGTGGCGATCGTGGCGGCGACCGCCGAGCTGCGCCGCTTCGGCCGCTCCGGCGCCATGACCGGCTTCATCATCGGTGCCGTGCTCGTGATCAACGGCGGCCTGCCCGAGGCGCCCGACCTGCCCCGGACCGTGGCCGCCGCCGGCGGTGGAGGTGCGGGGCTGGTGCTGGCGTTGGCGGCGACGGAGCTGCGGCGCCGGGTGCTCTCCAGCGGTGGCACCGCGCCCGCCGATCCGCCGTCACCCATCCCGCCGACGCGGCTGCACGCGCATGCCGCCCGCACGTCGATCGCCGTCGGCGCCGGGCAGTGGCTGGCGCACGTGACGGGCCTGATGTTCGGCTACTGGGTGCCGCTGACCACGCTGGCGGTGCTGCAACCCGAACCGCACGCGTCATGGGTGCGCATGGTGCAACGCAGCGCCGGGACCCTGGTCGGCGCCGGCATCGTGGCGTTCGTGCTGACGGTGACGACGGCGCCGTGGGTGCTCGTCGGCTGCGTCGGCGCCGCGTCGCTGTCGCTGTTCGCGCTGCGGGAACGCTCGTACTACTGGTTGGTGCTGTGCCTGACGCCCACGGCGCTGCTGATCATCGGCACCGGGGTGCCGGTCGACGCCACCGTCGCCGGGACCCGGGTGCTGGCGACGGCCATCGGCATCGCCTTCGCCGCGGCCGCGACCGGCGCCACGGCGTGGTGGGTGGCCCGGCACCCTGAGCACACGGTCCCGTCGCCGGCGCCAGCGTCGTCGTCGCCGCCTGCCACCTGAGGCGCCGGTCGTCTACGTCGCCTGCCACCTGAGGCGCCGGTCGTCTGCCTCGCCGGTTTCGGCGTGCGTCGGCTTGCTCGGAGAGATCGAGTGTGCAGATCGCGTCCGCATGTGACCGAATCTGCCGGGTCGTTCTCGCCACGATCGTCGCCGACGCGACCGGCGGACGGCGACCGGCGGACACCGACAGGCGACAGGCGAAGGGCGACCGTGCACGGGCGACCGGCGACGCGGGTGCTCAGGCCTGGGCGATGGCGGCGAGCACGGCGGCGAGCTCGTCCGGTGCCGCGAGCATGACGTCGTGGCCGCAGGCGATGTCGTGCGTCGGCCACCCGGCGGCGACGGCCCGGTCGAACGAGGCGTCGAGGCTGGGCAGCGGCGGGTCCGTATGGCGGATGAAGTGCTGTGCGATGCCGGCGAGGACGGCCGGGTCGTAGCGGACGACGTCGGTCACGCAGCGGAACGGGAAGTCGACCAGTCGGGGTGCGACACGCGCCACGAGCGCAGGGTCGGTGACACCCCACTGGACGAGGAAGGCTTCGCTGGCGGGGACGCGCCACCCGTCACCCGACTCGGCCGCCAACGCCCGGTAGCGGTCGGCGGTGGCGGGAGGCTCGACGTCGAGGAGGCACTCGCCGGGTTCGGCCAGGAAGGCGCCGAGGTAGGTGATCGACGCCAAGCGGTCGGCGGACGCGTCGGCGACGGGCCCGGCGAGGATGCCGGCGTAGCTGTGCAGGACGAGGTGCACATCGGTGAGGTCCTCGAACCACAGCAGGTCACCGATGTCGTCGACGTGCGTTGCCAGCTCGACGTCGGGCGTGAGTTGGTGGCGGCGGTCGCCCTGACCGGTGAGGGTCGGCGTGTGCACGTCGTGGCCGTCGGCCCGCAGCCGGGCAGCGACGTCGCTCCAGCACCAGCCGCCGTGCATGGCACCGTGCACCAGCACGAAGGTCGCTCCCATGGGCCGTCACCCTACGCACGAAGCGTCGAGTGGCGCTTGGGTCGCCATCGTGGTGCCTGCGGCGGCGAGATGGGTGCGGACGGTCGCCTTGGCGGTGCCGGCGCGTCGACGTCGTCGCTGCCGTGGCGGCACCGGCGGTCCGCGGTCCAGGATGGGGGCCATGGCCGACCGCAGCTCCGACTCGATCGATCCGACGTCGACGCCCGCCGAGCGGTTCCGCCGCGTGGCGGCACGATGCTCGGCCCGGGTCGACGAGGTGCCGGCCGATCGATGGGATGCGCCCGCACCGTGTGAGGGGTGGGTCGCCCGGGACGTCGTGGCGCACATGGTCGAGTGGATGCCGTCGTTGCTCGACCCGGCCGGCGTGGCGATGCCGCCCGGCCCGTCGGCGGCGGATGATCCCGCCGGTGCCTGGCACCACCTGGCCGACTGGCTCCAGTCGCTGCTCGACGATCCCGAGGTGGCCGGGACGAGCTTCGACCGCCCGCCGCTGGGGGAGATGACGGTGGCGCAGGCCATCGACACGGTCATGCTCGGCGACGTCGTCGTGCACACCTGGGACATCGCCCGGGCGTCGGGCCTCGACGAGACCCTCGACCCGGACCTGGTGCACGAGATGTACGTCGGCATGCTCCCGATGGACGAGATGCTGCGCACGAGCGGGCACTACGGCCCCAAGGTCGACGTGCCCGACGATGCCGACGAGCAGACCAAGCTCATCGCCTTCACGG
>JAGQTE010000531.1 GCA_020439175.1 Acidimicrobiales bacterium
CGCCACGCCCGCAGCGCCGGTGGTCAAGGAGCCCGAGCCGGTGCCGCCCTACGTCGAGGCCGCGCTCAAGCGCAAGCGCATCCCCTACTGGGCCATGTCGGCGCTGGCCTTCCTCCCGCTGTGGGGGATCCTGTACGCCCAGACGCTCAGCGCTCCCCCGGTGACCGAGGCCACCCAGCTGATCGCCGGCGCCGAGGTCTACACGGGCAACGGCTGCTCCGGGTGCCACGGCCCCACCGGCGGCGGCGGCTCGGGACGACCGTTCGCCGACTGTGCCGTGGTCAAGACCTTCCCCTACATCGAGAACCAGCTCGAGTTCGTCAAGCTCGGCTCCGCAGGCTTCACCGGGCAGCCCTACGGCGACCCCAACCGCGAAGGCGGCGCGCACATCGGTGGCGACTTCGGTCAGATGCCGGCGTTCGGCGCCACGCTGACCGACGCCGAGCTGCTCGAGGTGGTCCGCCACGAGCGCGAGGTCCTCAGCGGCGAGGTCGTGCCGGAGGATCAGATCGACACCGGCAGCCCCACCGAGGAGCGCCTGTGGCCCAACGGCGAGCCGATGCTCGACTCGGCGGGTGTCCTCATCGACCCCGAGGGCGAGCCGCTCTTCGATGACGCGGGCAAGCTGGCCAACCCCGAGGCCTCGATCAGCGCCGGCGGCGAGCCCGCCGTGTGCGAGTAGCCGACGCTCAGCCCACGCTGCGGGGCTCGATCCAGCCGTCGACATCGGCCGTGAGGTCCGCCGCCTCGAGCGGCCCCCACGTTCCGGGCTCGTAGATGCGCACCGGTGACGGGTGGTCGAGCACCGCCTGCACGATGCGCCACTGCTCGTCGACGGCGTCGGCCCGGCCGAAGCGCCGCGTGTCGCCGACCATGGCGTCCTCGAGCAGGCGCTCGTACGGCTGATCGGACCGGCCGAACAGCTCTTCGGCCGGCACGTCGAGCTCGACGGGATGGGTCGTCAACCGGTCACCGGCCGTCTTGGCCGACAGCTGCAGCGAGATGTCGCCGTCGGCGCCGAGGCGGAACCGCAGGCGGTTGGGCTCGGGCGTGGCGAACTGCTCCGAGGTGAAGAACAGCCGCGGCGGGCGGGCGAACGACACCACCGCCTCGGTCGCCGTCGCCGGGAGGTGCTTGCCGGCCCGGATCAGCCACGGCACCCCCGCCCAGCGCCACGAGTCGATCTCGAAGCGCAGGGCCACGAACGTCTCGGTGTCCGAGCCGTAGGCGACGCCGGGCTCGTCGACGTAGCCGCGGTACTGCCCGCGCACGACCCGGTTGGGGTCGAAGGTGCGGATCTGGCGGTACACCTTGACCTTCTCGTCGCGCAGGGCGTCGGCGTCCGCCGAGACGGGTGGCTCCATCGCCAGCAGGGCCACGATCTCGAGCAGGTGGTTCTGCACGACGTCGCGCAGGGCGCCGGCGGTGTCGTAGAACTTCGACCGGCCGCGGGTGCCGAACACCTCGGCCATGGTGATCTGCACCGACGTGACCAGGTTGCGGTTCCACACCGGCTCGAGCAACGAGTTGGCGAAGCGGAACACCAGCAGGTTCTCGATGGCGTCCTTGCCGAGGAAGTGGTCGATGCGGAAGACCGACGTCTCGGGGAAGCCTCGGTGCAAGATCTCGTTCAGCTCGCGCGCCGAGGCGCGGTCGCGCCCGAAGGGCTTCTCGACCACGACCTTGGCGTCGGCGTTCAACCCGACGCGGGTCAACCCCTCGATCACGTCGTCGAACAGCTGGGGCGGGATGGCCAGGTAGAACAGCGGCCGCGTGCAGCCGGCGAGGCGCTCGGCCAGGGCGTCGAAGGTCGCCGGGTCGCGGTAGTCGCCCGAGACGTAGGAGAAGCGCCCGGCCAGGTCGTCCCAGACCGCCTCGTCCATGGTGCACGCCTCGGCGATGGCGTCGTGGGCCGACCGTCGCAGCTGGTCGTCGCTCCAGTCCGACGACGCCACGCCGACGACCGGCATCGGCAGCCGACCGCGCCGGGCCAGCTCGAACACCGCCGGATAGATCTTCTTGTGCGCCAGATCGCCCGTGGCGCCGAACAGCACCAGCGCGTCGGAGTCGATCGGAGCGCCGGGGCTCATCCGGCTGCGACCTCACGGGCGGCGTCGGCGAACGCCTCGACGATCTGGTCGAGCACGGCGTCGGTGTGCGCCGTGCCGACGAAGAGCACCTCGTAGGCACCGGGGGCGATGGCCACGCCGCGCCGCAGCAGCGCGTGGAAGAGGCGGGCGTACGCCGCCTCGTCCGTGCGGTGGGCGCCGTCGTCGTCGCTCGGCGCCTGCGTGCCGAGGTACAGGCCGCACAGGGTGCCGACCTGGGGCACCACCAGGTCGAGCCCGGCGTCGGCGCCCGCAGCGGTCAACGCCGAGGCGAAGGCGGCGACACGCGCCTCGAGGGCCTCGTAGGTGCCGTCGCCCAGCTGCGACAGCGCCGCCAGGCCGGCGGCGGTGGCGACGGGGTTCCCCGAGAGCGTGCCGGCCTGGTACACGTCGCCGACCGGCGCCAGGGCATCCATCAGCTCGGCGCGACCGCCGAAGGCGCCGACCGGGAGCCCGCCGCCGATGACCTTGCCGAGGCAGGTCAGGTCGGGCAGGACGCCGAGTCGGCCCTGGGCACCGTCGCGCCCGAGGCGGAAGCCGGTGATCACCTCGTCGAAGATCAACAGGGCGCCGACCCGGTCGCACTCGGCGCGCAGCCCCTCGAGGAAGCCCGGGGCCGGCGGCACGAGGCCCATGTTGGCGGCGACCGGCTCGACGATGACCGCCGCCGTGTCGGCGTCGAGCGTCGGCACGACGTTGTAGGGGGCCACCACCGTGTCGGCGACCTGCGACGCGGTCACGCCGGCCGAACCCGGCAGGCCGAGCGTGGCGATGCCGCTGCCGCCGGCGACGAGCAGGCCGTCGGCATGGCCGTGGTAGCAGCCGGCGAACTTCACCACGCGCGATCGTCCGGTGACCCCCCGGGCCAGGCGGATGGCGGCCATCGTGGCTTCGGTGCCGCTCGACACCAGGCGCAGGCGCTCGATCGACGGCACGGCGTCGAC